>NZ_MVOK01000006.1:0-279212 GCF_002018915.1 Pseudomonas sp. MF6396
TGAAGGCTGCCTGGATAAACGTCTGCCCATCCTGGATCGCGAAAAACGATGCGGGAGTGCCGTTGATGTCGTTGACCACGGCGAACCTGTCGGCATTGATGATGAACTGGCTCTGCAGGCCCGCTGGTCCGTTCTCGATGCCCAGGCCGATACCGGCGACAACGTACTTGCCTTGCGAGTTGAGCTGCATCTTCACAGCCCACATCGTCGATGCCCTGCCATCTGCGTCGACCTGAGCTTGTGCGATCGTCTGCACCGCCGCCGTGGCCTCGTTCATCGACACCTCGAGCGATTCGGTCTTGCGCGCCAGCACCTGGTCAGCATCGGCCAGCACTTTCGTCTCCGATGCAAACTTCGCCGCCGACTTCCAGGCCTCGAGCGCACTCGACAGGTCGCCCTCCCCGTTATCATCCCGGCCGGCGGTGTACACGGCTTCGACAGACGTGCGCATCGACGCAACAACCTGATCTGTCGTGGCCTGGGCCTCGTCGACCCGCTGGATATGCGATGTGTTGCCATCGACTTCGGTCTTGAGCTGATCGATACGGCTGGCGGTCGCGGCGCGGTCCGTGGCCACGACTGTCTCCAGCGCAGTGATCCCTGCCTTGTTGCTCTCGACCTGAGCATCCAGACTCGTCAGGCGAGTGACAGTGGCTTCGTTCTCGCTCGCGCGCACCCGCACTTCCTGTGCGAAGGACGCCGTGCTATCCCAGCCGCGCAGCGCGTCCGCCAAGTCGCCCTCTCCATCGTCATCGCGCCAGGAAGCTTGCAGCGCCTGCATCGACGCAGCTTGGGCCGTCACTCGCCCATCCACCTCACTGATGTCAGCAGTGTTCTTTTGCACCTGCACAGCCAGCGCATTGGCCGTCGAGGCGATGCTGCCAATGTCGAGCCAGTAGACCGGGTTGGGCGGTGCGTTGCTGCCATCCTCCGCGGCAGGCACATCTTGGATAGCTGCGTACAGACGCTGCCCCTGGCGAACGTTGTCGTCCTTCAGGTAGCTGCTGGTCGGCACGTACGCCAGTGCGTCGGTTGCCTCGCGGATCAAGTCCTCCAGCTCGTGCTTGGCTTCTTCCAGTCGGTCATTCACCGACCCTGGGCCATCACCGGAGATTTTCTCGATTTCCTTCAGCAGTTCCTCGCCCAGCTCGCTCTCGCCGATCTGCCCGGCTATCGCGGCCAGCATGGTCGTCACATCTGTGGAAGTTGAGGCGATCACCTTGAGGAAGCCGCTCACACCGTAAGCGTTCCGAGATCGGATGAAGTAGAAGTAGTTGGTTGAGAAAGCCAGTGCCGTGTGGGTCAGGCTGAGCCCCTGCCCCAGGTACGCGGCCTGATCAGCGTTGGCCAGCGGGTCCATGCTGAAGAAGTACTCGTAGGTTCCACCGTTCAGGCCGTGCTGCACGTTGCTCGGGAATAGCGTGATCGTGTCGATCGTCGCCTGCACCGCGCACGCCTCGGGCACTGCTGGGCCGTTGATGTTAACCGTGATGCTGGCTTCACCCGAGCGCGCCAGCGGCCCCAGAGCCGCAACGCTCATCGTGTAGCTACCAGATTGCAGCCCCGCCACTTCCAGTTGGACCGCCGTTGCCGGGATCTGGTGTGCCTGCACGGCGCGCGCACCTTGCCGGACAGTCACGGCATAGCCATTGACGATGCCAAACGGTGGCACCCAGCTCAGCACACCCTGTGAGATCTCGGCAGTCTCGTGGGTGCTCCAGGCCAGTCCGGTAGGTGAACCCAGGCCGCCGGTCGGCAGATTGATGAAGCCGATCGGTTCGTAGGGCTTGCCCACGGCATCATCAAAAATGGCAGGCTCGTACTGCGAGACAGTGACGTTGCAGCCATCGTCTGGCGCCATGTTCCAGTCGGTCACAATGAACTCGCCGACGATGTTCAGCGAAGGCAGATTCACTTTCACCACCCGCCCCGGGCGGCAGTTGTAGCCGGCGAAGTTCATGGGGAGCTGCAGTGATCCGCCGGCGCGGGCGCGCCGAAGCTTGATGTTCGCCAGGCGCTGGGCCTGGTAGGCATCACTCACATAGCCCAGCGAGATCGACTCGGGCGCCTCGCCGCCATCTTCGATAACCCACTGCTGTACCCGCACCTCCGGGAAATCCGTCTCGGCCCAAGCTTGCGAAGGATCGATGAAGGTGCCCGTGACGATGTTGATCGCAGCGTCATTGGTCACCTCGGTCGAACCCGACACAGTACCGATCACCATGTCCTCGGTGATCTCGAAGTCTGCCGGCCCGTAGTAGGCCCCGGCCTGCAGCATCCACTTACCGCCCACACGGATCAGCTGGCCGGCACACGACTCCTCCAGCTTCTGGATCACCTGGGTGCGCTGCTCGTCCGCGCCGATCACGCAACCTGTGCGATAGCGGGCCCCCAGCTTGCCATCAGCGTTGACCACTGCTTCGTCGCAGACGTTAGCAGCGCTGGCGAAGGTCTCGAAGATGATCTCGTCATCCGGCACCTTGCAGCGCTCACGCAGGTACCAGAGCAGGTGCAGCGCGGTGTTGTCGCTGTATCGCGCAAGGCCGGTACGCGGGTCGTATAGGTCATTCCGCCCGCGCACGACAAAGCGCGCATCGGGAATGCCGGATGGGAATTTTTCAGGGTCGTGCTTCAGCGATACACGGACAAAGGACAGGCCGCGACCGATCTGCGAGTTCCTCCAGTCCCGGCAGTTGGCCTTGAGGAATGCGTTGACCTGTGTCGGGTTCACAATCAACTGGTACGAGGCGTTCGCGCCATAGGTGGAGATATCTTCCTCACCCAGGTAGACCGCCTCCAGCGCGTCAATCGCACCTTCGCTAAGCACATAAACCAGATGGACCCATTCGCCGGTGCTTTGGCTGCCGGTCTGCTCCTGGGCCCATACCAGAACACCACCGGTGCTGACCCGGCCCAGAATGAACCTTGCGGGCGCCTTGGACGAACGAACGGTCTGTGCGGACGGTTCACTGCTCGTGCCGCCAGCCTTGAGTGCAGCACCCTGCTGAGAGCCAACAAACAGGCCTACCGCGCCGCCGATCAGCGCAAAGCCAATGCCGCCGGTGACGAACCCCAGCGCAGCACCGGCCGCGACGAGGGCGACCTTCTTGACTGCCTTGCTCATTCAACCCTCCAGACGGCCAGAGGGTCGCAGGCAATCCGCCCTACTCCATCCTCGGCCACCGACCAGAACTCGCCCGCCCAAAACACAGCCACGCCCCGGCCGTTCTCGCCGTCGTACATCGCCACATCACCGCGCTGGATGAACGCGGGATCGATGCGCTGAAAGCACGCATCCCAGGCAGCGTCGAGCGAACCGTGCAGCTTCTTGAGCAAACGCTTGGCGCCGGTCTCGGTGCGGTATCTGCCGCGGTACTGGGCGGCCGGGTCGACCCCGCAAACAGCAATCGCGGAGTCGGCAGCAAACAGGCAGCAGTCAAATTCGCCCCATGAAAAAGGCCGCTCGGAGGCGGCCTTGATGGTGTTGGCAAGCTGTGTTGTCCAGTCTCGATTGCGCATGGGCTACTCGTACTTAAATGAGGGTGCGTCCTTCTTGGCGCCCCAGTAGATTGGCCAGTCCGCCATCTGCGCGACGGCGAAGAAGAAGCGGTCGTCCTGGTACCGGGCCCGGTGGTTTTCGTCGGTCCAGCGCTCGGTGCCGACGCGGCTCCACTCGGCCATCCGGTCGATGACCGGCACCTTGATTGCGTTGCCGTCACTGCCGTTGCCGGCGTATGAGAACTGGGCCGCATCCATCCGGCCGCTGAAGAGAATGTCGGCTGCATACCCACCGGCCTGGTCGATCACGACGAACATGAGCTTGGCGTTGCGCCCACGGCAGCCTTTCAGGCTGGTCTCCGTGATGATCGTGGTGTCCAGGCCGTTGAGGGTGAGGTCGACGCTCATCGGAGAACCCGAACTGCTGCTCTCCTGCGCCTCGCCGACTTCGCCAAACGAGCCGACACCCTGATAGGTGATGCCGTCGAGCACCAAGTCACCGGTACCGGTGTGGGCGAAGACCATGCCGTCAGGGAAATCCAGCTGGCAGGCGTACACCGCCATGAAGTTGCCTTGGGCGATGATGTCCACCACCCGCTGGCTGAAAGGAAATGCCCCTGCCATCAGAAAGCCTCCCGGAAATCGATCGTGCCGTTGGCCACCAGGGGCCGAACGCTCAGTGCGTGGGTGTCGGAGGTCCTGCGCATCTCGGCGTAGGGCGCCCGGTATTCAACCGCGGCGCCGGCCGCGATCGTCTTGCGAATCCGCTTGTTGAGGTTCACCAGTACCTGGCCATTGGCGCTTGATACAGCGTCATCGATGACCTCGAACATCTCGCCGGCGATCGTGATGTAGTCACCCATGGAGAACACCTGCTTGTTCGCCGTAACGCCGCCCAGGCGCATGAAGGAAGCCTGGGCGGTGGCGGTGACGACGACCGGCGTGCCGATGAAGTCGTTGCGGGTACGGGTGAACGCCGGGAGGTTGAAGGTGCCGAACATGCCTTGCAGTCGCCCGATAAAGGCCGTCAGAAGGCGCTCCTCATCGCGAGAGAGCGCCGAGAACGTCAACTGGCACTGCCAGTAGGCCCCCGGGTATCCAACGATCTGCTGAGCGTTGGAGAGCGACGACGTGAATGCACGGTTGTTGTAGACGACCCCCCACGTCATTTCATTCGGGCACAGGCCATCCGGCCATGCGATTGCCATGTACTTTTCTCCTGGTGGTCGATCAGCCTTTGCGCAGTTGCTGCCGCGCCGGTCCGTTGCTGCGGAAGTCCTTCAGGACCATCTGGTACCCGGCCTGGGCTCCCTGCTTGGCCGCCTCCTGAATCCGGGCAAGCGTGGCCTCGTCAGCGGACCCCTGAACCGATATGTGCTGCTGGATCGGCGGCATGGTGCTCCACTGGCCCTGGCCGCCGTTGGCCTGAATATCGCTCAGGGTTCGGTCGAGCTTTGCACTGGTGCCGGCCGTGGTGACTCGCTCGCCCTTCTGCAGCAGCCAGGTGCCTTCGCGCGGGACGCTATCGATGCCGTCGTGCGCCATGCCCACCAGCGACAGGCTGCTGGCCAGCGCGGTGGTGCTGGTGAGCGCTGCGGATGCAGGCGCGGCGTTCGCGCCGAACGATGCCAGCGAGGCCATGGCCGCCGCCGGCGCGTAGGCCGCAGCCATCGACGTGCCGGTGACAGCTGCCACCGCAGCCGAGGAAGCGGCGGCCGTGTCACCGATCGCGGCGTTGACCGCCATCTGCAGGCCGATCTTCACCAGCATGTGCAGCAGGTCGTTCGCGATGCCCTCGGCAAAGGCGCTGAAGTTGAACTTGCCAGTCTTCACGAAGTTGACCAGCTCGTCTTCCAGGCTGCCCAGGGCGTTGCTGGTGACGCTGTACATCTGCGACGACATGTCCTTGGCGTTGTCCGAATAGTCCTGCCAGGCCGCGCGGGCGCCATCCGCCCAGTTGGATTCGGCAGCGTCGAGCTGGCTGTAGTAGTCCTGCTGGATGGCCAGGCGCTCGGTCAGTGCCTCCTCGAGCAGCGCGGTCTCCTTGTCGTACCGGGCCTTGGCATCCGGGTCGCCGAGCAGGTCGGCTTCCTTGAACTGCTTGTACAGCTCGCTGCGTTGCTTCGCGAAGTCCTGCTCGATGGCCAGGTTCTCGCGCAGGCGGGAGCGGAATTTCTCTCCCTGCCCCGCGCCGGCGATCTCAAGCTCGAAGCCCTGGCGCACGATGGTGTTGCTGTCCTTCAGGTTCGCCGCGTAGGTCGCTAGCTTGAGGTCTTCCTGGTTCTGCTTCTGCAGCTTGACCTTGGCATCGAGCTCGGCGGCCAGGTCCTGCAGCACCTTCTTGCGCTCGGCGCTGACACCCTTCAGCTTGCCGGTCTCCAGCTCGAACGCGAGCTTGGCCACCTCGGTAGCCTTGCCCTGCTTGCCGGTGGTCTCGTCGATCAAGGCGATCTGCCGGCGGTAGCCTTCCTCGGCGTCGATGCCGCGCTTCTTCAGGGCGTCGGCTGCGGCCTTGGATTTTGACTTGGCGTCCTCTTCGGCCTTCTTGGTCGCTGCTGCGGCCTTGATTGCGGCGTCGGCGCGCCGCTGCGACGCCACCAGCAGGTCGCCCTCGCCGGCCTTCAGGCCCTCGACCAGGCCCGCCTTGACGCGAGCTTCAAGCTTGTCGGCTTCCGTGCGCTTGCCGGCCAGCAAGATCTGCTCTTCGATCTTCTTGGCCATCTCGGTGTAGACCGTAGACCGCTCAGGCACTGTACCGGCGTTGGTTGCTGCTGCCGCGCTATTGGCATTGAACTCATCGGTGAGCCGCTTTACCAGGGTGGCCGCATACGATGCCTTCTCACCCGCATCCGCCACAGCGCCCGACTGCGCAACCCAAGCCTGTAGGGCTTCGGGCTTCAGTCGGAAGCGTCGAGAAAGGTCATCGATAACGAGCGACAGCGGCTGTCCAGCGGCATACGCCTCATCGAACTCCTTCTTGATGCGCGGAAACAGCGAGCTGCCCAGGTCGCGGTTCACCCGCTTCATCAGCGTACTGTATGCATCCGCCTGATCTTTGGTTGCCTGCTCGAAATCTGCCGTGTACTCGGCGAGCTGTGCCGCCTTTTGATCGCGACCCAGGGCCCTGAACTTTTCGGAGAGCTCATCAAGAGGCCTGCTGACATCAATGAGCGATTGCCGAGCATCGTCCGTTTTCATTGCGAAATAGGTCAGTGCTGTGCCGACTGCAATCAGTATCCCTGCAGGACCGCCCAGAAGCGCCATTGAGGCGGAGGCTGCCCTGGCGGTGACGCTCATTGCGGTAATCCCGGCTGCGGCCGTCCTGCTCACTCCAGCCATTGTGGCAAGGGTTGCCTGATAACGGGCCGTGTCGTATTGAACCCTCACAAAAGAGGCGGCCGCAGTAGCGGCTGCCGCAGCCAATCGAACAGATAGCACGCCGGCCAGCACTACTGCGGCCTTTGCTGTGGCCTCCACAACCGCCTTGGCCTCGGGTGAGCCCAATACCTTGTTGAGGGCGTTGACGGCATCCTTGGCTGCATCCAGGCTGCCCTCACCGGTGAGCAGCCCAGAGATCGTGTGCTGCAAGGCGTCGAGGGCCCGGCCGAAAGTATTCCTCGCTGCTGCGGCAGCCCCTGAGTACGACTCCTCTAGCGCATCCAGGATGATCCCCTGGGCCCCGGCCACATTCCCAGTCGACTCCATCGCCAGAGCCATTTTTTTCTGCTCGTCGGTGAAGCGAAACCCCGGCTTGCTGAGCGAGGTGAGGCCCTTGGATGGAACGTCCAGCGCGCGGCCGATTGTCTCGGCCGCGTCTTTAACTGTCACCCCGGTTCGGGTCGCCATATCCGCTGCGGACTGCAGTGCGCGATTGAACTGGTTTCCTATCACGCCAGTGAAGGCCAACAGTGTTGTTTGGGCCTGGTTGATGTCTCCGCCAGAAAATGTGGTCGCGCGCTCCATAGCGGCCGCCATGCCATTGAGCTGATCGCGATTGAAGCCTGCCGACTCACCAGTCGACCGAAGGACAGCACTGAGTTGCGCCTGCTCCCGCTCGGCGTTTCTCGTTTCTGAGACGAAGCGACCGAAGATGCTCGCTACCGACAAGCCTGCTACGACACCCGCCGCGACTTCGCCCAGTGCGCTCCAGGCGAACTTTGCCTGATTGGCAGCCTCAACCATTTCTTTCGAAGATTTCTTGGCTGCGCGCCCCGCCTGGTCTATCGGCCCGGTGAAGCCGCCAATCCGGGCAATCAGATCAAGAGTGAGCGTGCCAAGCGATCCAGCCATGACTTTCCTCCAGGCATAAAAAAACCCGCTTTGCGCGGGTTTCTGTCGAATTCAACTAACCTAAAATCCTTTGCTCGCGCAAAGATCTCCAACACCGTCCCCTACGCCAAGGACATAGAAGCTACCGACCGACAGCTTCATCGCAATAAACGGCTCATACCCTGCATACGCGCCATAAGAGTTCTTGGCGTTAACAAGGCCGCACGTAGTTCCATCCTTCCCGACCCGTACGTCCTTCAGCTTCGCGCTATCGGAATCCTTCAGGCGGTCATCCATGGCCGTCTTAATTGCAGAAAGGTCAGATTTTGTAGCTGGAACTCCAGTAGCGGCAATCGACGAAGCTGCGGACAAGGCCAGAACTGCTGCAATAACTACTTTCCCAAGCATGCGTTACTCCTTTGCTGAAGGAGAAACAATACCAAAATGCCAGCAGATCACCACCCCTTCACGTCCAGTTGTCCATCGCCTCCTCCAGCGTCTCGACCCGTGGGTCCATGTGCGGACCGAAGTCCTGGGCATACAGCCGAGGGGCGTCCTTGCCGGTCTTGGCGTTGAAGTACATCGCCTGGAACTGGGCCAGCGTGGCCTCGAGACGCATGCCAGGGTGGAGCGACCCGCGCTTCTGGCGGAACCTCACCCAGACCAGGAACTCGGGATAGGTCATGTTCTCCTGCGCCTCGGCAATGGTGCGGCCGCCTATCCCATTCATCACCAGCTCGCACCATAGTTCGTCGATCGGCTCTAGCGCTTCTTCTTTCCCGGGACGGCGCCGTTCTGCACTTCACCGATGGCGATCAGCAGCAGGTTGGTCAGGTCGGGATCGAGAGCCCCCTTCTCCGGATCGGCCTCGCCGGTGATGTCGTTCACGGTGAACACCGGCTTGCCCTCGGCATCGCAGATGCTGGAAGCGATGCGGCAGGCCAGTGGGTCGGCGCCGCGGTGCGCGGCAATGTCGCCCACGGCCGTCTGGTAGGACAGCGGGCGCACGTAGCAAGTGAACTTGCTGCCGGCCCACTCGATCTCCTTGGCTACCGGGCGGGCCGTGAAGGCCTTGGCCTTCTTCAGGTTTGCAATGCTCAGCTCGGTCATGCGGTCACCTTACGAATCCAGGCGGAGCCGCCCGAACGCTGGATCGCGACGGTGGACGCCACCACGGCGTTCAGTGCGAAGTTGAACGGGAAGTCGGCAACGTAGCCGGAGAAGGTGAACCAGGTGCGCGACGGCGGCAGAACGAAGTCGGATTCCTCGCTGATCTCTGCTGCTGCAGCTGCCCCGGTCCCGGTGCCGCCGGCGAAGGTGATGTTCGGCGCGCTGGTGTAGCCGCTGCCTGGGTTGGTGATGTTGATGCTCACCACCTCACCATCATCAACTACGGCTGTTGCCGTCGCACCGGTACCACCACCACCGCTGATACTGACGGTCGGCGCGCTGGTGTAGCCGCTGCCGGCATTGGTCACAGCGATCACTGCCAGGCTGCCGGCCGAAACGGCGGTTGGGGCTGCAGTACCGTCCGCCCAGCCCACGGCCCAGTGCACCGTGGTGTCGCCATCGGCTTCGGACATCTGGTGCAGGCGGATGTGGCTCGGGTTGTTCGGGTCGGCGTTCAGGCCCAGCGAGGCCTGGCCAGGGGTGCGCAGGCCTTTCTTGTAGCTGCGCTCCTTGGCCACCAGGCAGGTGTCCTCGATCTGCTCCGCCGGCGCGCCGCCGGGTTCGAAGCTGGTGGCGCATTCCACCTCCATGACAGTGTGCGGCCCGGTACCGGACACCGGCGGCACCAGGACGTAGATCTGGGTTCCTTGCGTGAGGATCGACATATCGTTCTCCAAATGTCGGGCATAAAAAAACCCGCACAGGGCGGGCGGGGTTTGGCGGTACGGGTCAGCGTTTGAGAATCCAGGCAGCATCAAAGCCTGCACGGCAGCTCTCGGTCGAAGGATCGCGCGACTCGGCGCCCCACCGGGTGATATAGGCGTGGAGCTCGATGGCGTCGCGGATCGCATCACGCACCTGGCGGGCGACATCACCTGTTTTCGCGTACACGTCGACTTGCAGGGTGAGGCCGTCAACATCGGGGCGACCGGCCAGGTAGTTCTCTGGCGAGCCAGTGATGACCTGCCAGACCGCGTAGGGCCTGGTGACTCCCTCGGGTGCCTCGCCAAACGAGTAGAGGCGCGTGTCGAGCCCGGCGCCGAGTAGCGCACCGACAGCCGCGTCTGCTGAGCAGAGGTCAAAGATCGGTGCGCGCATCAGACGGATCCCCCTTTCTTGAGCGCCCGCCTGATCGCACGATCAACGGACTTCTCGTATTCGGTTATGAATGTGTTGGTCGCCTCGCTGATGCTGTCGGCCAGAGCCGGGCGCATGAACGGCACTGCCGCCATGTTCTCGGTACCGAACTCCAGCAGGCGCCAGTGCGGCGTCGGTGCGTTCTGGCTCAGGTCGCCACCGTTCTTGAGCACAGCGCCGTGCAGTACGCCGATGCGAAAGCCGAGGTCGCCGGTAGACCGGAACAAGCGGCCATTCCAGCGCAGCGCGATGTTGTCCGAGATCGCCCGGCCAGTTTCCTTGTCGTCGATCCGCTCAGCACCTTCCTTGGCTTTGGCCATGACGACCTGGGCAGCCTTGCGCAGCGCGGCCCTGCCGCCCTTGCGCTTCACGTCGTAGCTGACGGCCTCCAGCTTGCCCAGCAGGCTATCCAGCCCGATAAGGCTGAACTCGACTGTCTCAGCCATCCTTCACCCCCTTTGAGGTCAGAATGGTCAGGTAGTCCAGGCCAGAGTCAGGATCGGCGAGCGGCGGCCCGACAATGCTGTAGACCTCTTCACGGTAGATGATGCGCATGGTCGGCAGTACACCGGGCCGGTACCGGATGACCATCCGGCTGGTTGCCTCTGCCTGGCCGGCTTTGGCAGCAATGAAGTCCCGCGCAGACAGATCCTCGATGCTCGCCGGGCATCTGCGCCAGCGCGTCACCCAGTCAGGCTCGCCGAACTCACCGTTGGGCTTGCGTACCGGCACCAGCTCCTGGATATCGATGCGGTGCCGCAACCGGCCGGCGCGCATTACACGCCCATCCGGATACGGTAAGGCATCAGCAGGTGCTGGGACGCCAGCGGCAGCTCGGTGGCAATAGTGCCGGTGACCACCTCCTCGCGGTTGGCGAACAGGTGGCCGAGCTTCAGCAGGCAAGCAGACTGGATGGCGGCGTTGATCACCATGCCGTAGGCGATGGCGTCGGCCTGTTCGTAGGCGTCGGCCAGCGCTTTGCGGGCGTACTCGAGCAGACGACAACGGGCGACGTGGTCCTGCTCGGCCTCGGCTGCAGCGACCCCCTCAGTGTTGGCCTCGCGCGCTGCCTGCATGTGTGCCGGCAATGCTGCTTTGGCCGCGTCGAGCGCCACCTGGTCCAGGTAGAAGCGGCGATTCAGAAACTGCATCGCCGCCTCCTCCGCCGCATCAAGATAGGCCTGCACCAGCGCCTGGTCTTCCGGCTCGGCCAGCAGGTGGTGCATGGCCAGGTCGATGGTGATCACGGCCATGGGTTACTCCTTGGGCTTGGCGTTCGCGCCCTTGCCGCCTTTATTGGCCGGCTCAGGGGCCTTTTTGTTCTCGGGCTCTTCGGCTTTCTTCACGTCGTATTCCTCGACCAGGCCGTTGCGCAGCAGCTCACGGGCGCGCAGCTCATCGACGGTGATCTCCGTGTTCCGCTTGGCGTAGGTGCCGTTGTTGTTGAAGCCCTTGATGGTCTTGACGGTGACTTCTGGCATGTTGTGTCACGCCCGGTTTCCCGGGCGTGCTCCTGGGCGGATTAAGGGGTGGCTTCGAATTCGCCGTGCACGAACGACTCGGGACGGTACACCGCCAGGGCCAGGCGCTCCTCGGCGCGAATGGTGACCATGTTGGTGCGGAAGTTGTCACCATCCTCGGTGGATACCTCGACAGCCGCCTCCTCACGGTCGAACACCTGGGCCGCGATGTTCATCGCACCGACCAGGAATTCGCCTTCTGGCACAGCGTTGCTGTCCACAACCGGCAGCTTCCACAGGCGCTGCACGCCGCCCTCTTGGACGTTCACCCAGATGTAGGAGCCGTTTGCGTCCTTGGTCAGCTCGATGTCGGCCCAGTCCACCGGGTTCAGGGCGATGGCCGAAGCGCGGTATTCGGCAACGCGCACCTGCAGGATCGCGCGGCGCAGGGTGTCGATCTTGGTGTCGCCGGTCTTGCGCAGCGCCTCGTTGAACGCGGTAGCCTGCGGGATCAGGCCCAGCAGATTCTGCCCGGTGCCGTCGCCGGCCAGCAGCTGCTCCTCTTCCTTGTACTTCAGGCCGTAGATCGCGCGGCCGTTGATGTAGCTCTGCAGCAGCGGGATGTCCGACAGCACCTGCTTGGAAGCGCGGAACCAGTGGGCAATGGTGATGACGTTGGTAGTCTTCAGACCGAAGGACAGATCGGACTGGGCCTTCGCGGCGCCCTCACCCGCCTGCGGCGCGGCCATGTTCTGGAAGCCGGTTTCCTGCACGAACTCGACCGCGTTCGAGCCGGTGCGGCCTGGCATGATCAAGTCGCGAATGGTGAACTCACGCTCTGGGCCCACCACGATGCCGGGTACGCGGGTCGGCTGGATGCCCACGCCGACACCACCGGTGCCGGTGGTAGAGCTGGTGATGTTGGTGACGGCCTTGCGGCCAACTCGCACGATACCCCGACCTCGGGTTTGCAGCGACTTGAAGTCGTCGCATTCGGTCAGCTCCTCGCCAGCCGACTTGAAGTCGACCGGATCATTCGCGGAGAAGCGGCGAGCCATCTTCTGCTCGATCTCCTGCAGGCGGTCCTGCAGGCCCAGGCCGTCTTTTACCAAACCATCCAGCACGGTCTTGGTTTCGGTCAGGATGGTGCCGTGCTCTTTGATTTCAGCAGCCGCCTTGCTGGCGAAGGCCTTGATTTCCTGGTCGCGCTGGTCGAGCAGCTCATTGACCGCCTTCAGCTGGATCTTGTCGTCGGCGTGTTCCTTGCGCTGGAACTGGCGGTGTTCGGCGCGAGCCTGGTTGCTCATGGCGTTATGCATGGTGAATCCTCAAAACGATGGGAGAGACAGTGCCGGGCGCGACTTCAGCGCCTCAACGATTTCGATTTCTGCCAGGTCGCCCGCGGACTCGCTCCGGAGCAGGTGCTGCAGCCCGCGGTTGGCAATAACCGCCGACTGGGTTTTCGAGAAGCCTGCCTCGCGCAGGAGCAACTCAAACTCGGGCATCGAAGGCAGGCCGCCGTGGGCAAGCTTCGATTTGATGGTGTCTGTTCGTGCTTCATCGTTCGCTGGCACGGTGACGATGGAGATCTCGATCAGGTCCAGCTTGGTCAGCGTGCGAATACGGGTCTTCTCATCGAAGGTGGATTCGCGAACGTAGTAGCCGATGGACAGGCCGGTGATGGAGCGGGTTTGCATGCCTCGGTAGGCAATGCGCGCATAGGGCGCGTCTTCCAGCCAGAGCTCGCCAGAACCGAACAGACCTCGCTCGTCTTCTTTCAGGCTGGCGATATCCCAGCTGCCGATCGGCTCGCCTGTGCGGTGCTGCCAGAGCACGGGGAAGGTGCGCCCCTTGGCCTTGGCGTCCTCGATCGATTCCAGGAATGCGCCAGGTGCCACCACTTCGTTGTAGCTGTCGACCACGCCAAACACAGATCCGTAGCCAGAAAAAAGGCCGTCGTCACCGACAGCCTTCACGTCATAGTCGAAGGAGCGGTACTTGACCGCCGCCTGCCGATCCTTGTGCCTCATGGGGTGTTACCTCTTGGCTGGTCGTTGAGCCAGTCGAGCAGCGCCGACTTGGCCTGGTTGGCACCGCCGGGGTCTTCGCCCAACTTGTCGATCGGCAGCATGTTGGATTGCACGGTGAGCTTCGCGGCGTTACCACCTTCAGGCGGCAGGTTCTCTTTGCGCCGGCAGTCGTCCCGGGTGTAGATGCCGTTCTGGGTCATCGAGCTGTAGAAGGCCGCCCGAGCCGCGCTGTCCAGGCGCAGCAGGCCTTCCGGGTTGAACTTCACGTAGAAGCGGCGGCGCTCATCTGGGCGCAGCAGGCGCCGGTTGGCGCACATCTCGATGCGCTTGATCCAGGGCAGCAGGATGAAGGACAGGAAGCCGATCATCTGCTGCTCCATCCCGGTACCCCAACTGGTGGAGTTCTGTGTGTGCCCGACCATCCAGGGCGGTACGCGGAACCAGCGGCAAATCTCCTCTACGTTGAACGCCCTGGTCTGCAGCATCTGGGCATCCTCAGGCGTCATGGATACCTGCTGGTACTTCATGCCCGCCTCGAGAACCATGGTCTTGCCGTGGTTCGTCGCACCGGAGAATTGCTTGATCATGTCCTCGCGGATGTCCTTCCGCTGTTCCGGCTTGAGGATCTGGTCGGTGGACAGCACTCCGCCCAGCTTCATACCGTTGGCAAACATCTTGGCCGCCGACTCGTCAGCAGCCATGGCCGAGCCCAGCACCTGCCGCCCGTATGCCAGGGGCGACAGGCCACAAAGCGGGTCCACCCCGAAGGCTCGCACGTGCACCATCTGGTCCTCGGTTAGCGTGTGAGGCTTGCCGAAGCTGTCGGTGTAACGGTACTCAATGGAGCCGTCCGCCAAGCGCCGCGGGGGCGACATGTTCTGCGGCAGCAGGAACTCCAAGCTCGTCAACGTCCGGCCGCTCTGGTGCGGCTCGCAGAATGCGTTCCCCTGCAGGAGCAGGCTGGCCATGACGTTCTCCCAGAACTCCACCGGTGTCTGGTCGGCGTTCGGCTGCTGGCTGATGACGAAGTTGACCGGGTGAGAGCTGGCCACCACCGGTGTGCCATTCTTGTCCTCGTACAAGGCGATCGGCAGCGTGGCAATGGTTTCAGCGATCAAGCGCACGCATGCCCACACCGTCGAGAGCTGGAGTGCCGTTTGTTGGCTGACCACCTTCCCCGATGCCGAGTCGGTGCCGTAGAAGGTGTTCCAGAAGGCGGAGTCGGTTAGGCCAATCTTGCGACCCGCCCACCCTGCGAGGCTCGATGCCACTCCCGGCTCGGCCGACTTCACCAGGGCCTGCCCGAGGATCTGCGTGAGTGATTTAGCCACCGATCAACCCCTTGCGAATGAAGCCCGCGGCCAGCAGTAGCGAGCCGGCAGCGGCCAGCAGTGCGTAACCCAGGCCGGCCAGCACGTATACGCCCGCGACGCCCAGCAGCAAGCCGCCGGCGGCGAGCACCAGAAAGATGATCAGGCCAGTTTTCATAGGTAGTCTCGTTAACCAACCACGATCGGGCTGGCAAGAAAGTCATCGAAGTGGCCGGAGTCATCGATACCGAGCTTGATGGCCACGGCGCAGCCGGTGATCAGGCTCACCATGCCGTCGATCTTGTTCTCCGGGCGCTCCTTGTTGGGGTAGATGTTGTCCTTCACGTCCAGCTTCGCCACCACGTTCGAGGCCATCCAGGTCAGCACCGGACAGTCGCCATGGGCCAGCTTGCGCTGTAGCACCAGGGCCTCGACCTCTTTCATGGGTTCGCTCAAGTTCTGCACCGTCTGGCGCAGCTCCACCATTGGCAATCCTTCGGCGTCCATTTCCTGGGCCAGCTGCGTGGCCTGCCATGGGTCGTAGGCATAGGCTCGAATATCGAACCGCCCGGCAAACTCCCGCATGTCCTCCTTGATGACTTCGAAGTCAGTGACCTCGCCGTCAGTCAGGGTCAGCAGGCCGAGAGCATCGAACTCGCGGTACCGAGCGGTGTTGCTGTCCAGCTCCTCCAGCACCCGCGCTTCTGGCAGGTAGTACCTGGCGTGGATATGCCAGAAAGGGTCGTCGCCATGAGGCGGGAAGATCAGCAGGTTCGCAGCAATGTCGATCTTGCTCGCCAGGTCGAGACTGCCGTAGCACGTGCGCCCCTCTAGTTCTGCAAGGCTCTTCCTAGCCGGGGCCTCTTTCCAGCGAAGCATGTTGAGCCAGGCATTCTTGGCGCCTACCCACTCGTTCAGGTGCTTGGTGCGGAAGGTGGCCTGCTTGGTTGCCGACTGCATCGCGTCACGCTGGCGGGCCAACAGGAAGTCCTCGCCGACCGAAATGCCGAAGTTCGGATTCGCTTTGCGCAGCGCGATCTCGCTGGTCCAGTCGTCCCCATGGTCAATGGTGTAGAGCGCGGGCCAGAGATCCGGACGCTCAATGACCCCTTCGAGCATCCGCTCGGAGTCACGGATCAGCTGGTGGCACGGTCCGCCGATGCTGGAACCCGCCGTGGTAATGACCAGCATAATGGGCTGCTCGCGAGCGCCCATCCCTGTTTCCATGGTGTCGTACAGCGTCGAATCTTGGTGTTCGTGGTATTCGTCCACCACCGAGCAGGACGGCGAAGAGCCATCGCCTGGTTTGCCGATGACCGGTTCGAAGCGTGACCCATCTGCCAAAACGACCATGTTGGATGCGTTCACGTCGACGCCGTAGTGCTCTCGCAAGTCGTCGGTACGCTCGACCATCAGCTTGGCCGGCCTGAACACCTCCCAAGCCTGCTTCTCTGTGGTCGCGCCAGAGTAGACCTCGGCGCCGAACTCTCCGTCGGCAACGAACATGTACAGACCCACGCCGCCGCCGATGATCGATTTGCCGTTCTTCCTGGGTACGAACACCAGGATCGTCCGGTAACGCCGGGTGCCATCCTTCTTGCGGACCCAGCCGAACGGCACGCAAACCGAGAAGAGCTGCCAGGGCTCCAGCTTGATCAGCTGCTTCTTACCGCCCCATTTACCCTTGGTGTGCGGCAAAAGCTGCAGGAACTTGGCGACTTTCTCCGCCTTGGCTGGATCGAATTTGTACGGAAAGTCCTTGCGCTTGGAGGCAGCCAGGTCATCGAGGTGACGCTGGGCCAGCAGCTGGATCCATTTGCAGACGAGGATCTTCCCGGCGACGACATCCTTGGCGTACTTCTCAGCCGCCTTGATCAGCGGAAATTTTGGCTTGGCCATCACAGCTCCGCGAATGCATTGCCCTTCGGCGCGTCTTTTTTACCCCCGCCCACCTTTGATCGGTCAGCCGGCGTCATGCCGAACTTGCCAAGCATGGCTTCCAGTCGCACCAGTTTGGCGGCGGGGAAATCAATGGGGTCGTTGCGGAACTGGGCCAGCAGGTTGGCGGCCAGCTCCAGGCTGAGTCGGTCGGAGTTGGTGAGCACGTCCCGCGGGGCGTACTTCGCGATCTCCTTCCAAGCGTGGAGCACTGCTCCGTTGATGTGAGCCGGCGGCGCGGTCAGCTCACCCGCAGGCTCGGCATCCTCACGGCGACGCTGGGGGTCTTTCTTGAACGCGCCGGTCAGCTCAAGCACGTTCGTCGGCTTGCGCGGTCGGGCCATTTTGAAAACCTGAATTTTGCGGAAGTGAAAAAAAAGCTGAGGGTGCGGTGTCCGAGCGAAAAGGCTGGAAGTTTGGACCCACCCCCTCCCTTGAACGAGATTTCATCTCATTTGCACCGTTTCTCGATCATTTTTTGATCGATTTCGACTCGCGCTGACTCTTGACCTTATGGCAGTCGCGGTTGATTGCCCGAAGGTTGGCAGGGTCGTCCGTTCCGCCGTGGGCCAAGGCCACAATGTGGTCAACCTCATGAGCCTCTCGAACCCTCGCAAGCCTGATGCACTCGTCGCACCGGCAAAGGTACTGATCGCGCTTCATCACCTGGTCACGAAGGCGCCGCCAAGGACGCCCACCACGGCCTGAGCCCTTGCGTGTTGCCCATGCCTTTGCCTGCTCGGCCGCAATCTCGGCATGGCCCTCACAGTATCCATGGGCATTGCGGTGCAGTGCTCGGCAACCTTGGGCGCGGCAAGGGCGCTGCGGCCTCAGCGGCATGGGGCGCCACTCAGGTAGGTCAGCGGTACCGCGTCGGCGCCTGCGGCCTGGTCATCACCGAGCGCCTCGATCAGTGCCAGGTTCTGGGTTGCGATCTGCTCGAGCAGGCCGGTCTGTTTCTTCTGCTCGGCCAGCATCTGCTCCAGCAAAGAGATTGCGCGCTCGTTCATATGCCACCTTTGTCCATTTGTTGATTCGTTCGCGCCGGGCGGCGCATCCGCTACAGGCCATTGCTCACCTCCTGTACCAGGTCAGCTGGTAGCACCGCGCATCGGCGGGTATCTCGGCGATGGGCCAGCGCAAGCAGCCCATGTACTTTCGCTCTGGCCGGGTGCGGCTCACACGCAGCGTCTGCACCAAATAGGCAGATCCGGCAGCAGTGGTTAAGAAATCACTGACTGCAATGCCGTCGGCACCGTCGACATACAGCCTGCATGGTGTATAGGGTTGCTTGGCCATGTTCGATAAGCTCTCTCGCGCAATGAAATCGGCGCATCCGCGGGGTCGTCGGAACGACATTCCGCCCGGATGGTCGTAGCGGAAAGATCTGGAGAAACCGTGATGAAAGAAATCGAAGAGCTTATAGACAGGTGCGTTTTGTTAACCGAGCAGCTTGAAGGCCTACTGGAGGAGCATCCCGTGGCGTCCGGATCAGTTGTTTATCAAACTGCCGTTCGTGTCCTCACCATGCAGGTTAATCAGCTTCAGCAAGATGTAATTACCAAGGCAGCGCGCGGAGTCATCCACGAAAGGGATCAGCTTCAACCGGTCTTCGGTCGAGTGCTTCACTAATCTGGCGGAACGCATGATCAGCGTGCTCGCGCCACGAAACGGCGCATGTCTGATTTGTGGCGCGGCTACTGCGATACCCGGTTCAGCGCCTCATCAGCCTTGTCGGCTGCCTGGGTCGCGGTAGTGGCTGCCTTCGACGCCTTGGTCGCGGCGCTCTCGGCCTTTCTGGTCAGCTCGTCCAGACGCTTGTCACGTTCAGCCATTGCGGCGTCGTAGGCCTTCCGGATCTCGTCGACCTGGTGCGACTGAGTGCTGGCCATCGACCAATAAGCAGACTGCCAACCCAGAACTGCACCGCCTGCAATGAGCACCACAGCGATGACCCACACCTCTGCCCGTCGCCACCAGCGTCGAGCGATGAATTCCAAAGCGCATTTGTCCATCAGGCTGTACCTCCAAGCTGTGCACGCAGCCGGGAGATCTCTGCGCTCTGCGTGGTCACCTTCTCAGTGAGCTGGCCCACCTGACACGTGAGCGCTTCAATCTTTCCTTCCATCCGTCCAACTGCTGCTGCCAACTCGTTGCGCTCCTTGGCGAACTGATCGGCGCGGGCCTCGGCCAGCTTTCGGGCCTCTCGCTCGGAATCGAGCAGTTCATTAAGCCGGCGGACAGTGCCGATATCGGCATTGTCCATAGCGCGATCAGCAGCGTCCTTGGACAGGAAGCGGCGCACCCATAGCAATGCGCCCGTGACAACGATGCCACTACCGCCCAGCCAGGTGGCTGTGCCTGGGCCCAGGTCGGTCGGGTCCATTTGCTTGCTCCGTACGTGAGAATTGTGCTCCGGCGTTAAACCGGCCGGATGCTTGCCCCCGGAATCCCTAGGGGTTAAAAGGAATGTTGGCCGATCTGGCTTCGCTAGAAGGAACTAGTAAATGCCCGTCAGTAACATCTATGTGGTCGCTTATCACCTCCATGGAGAAGCTCGCGAATTCATCGTCCGCGCCGAGAGGATGGATAACGCTGAGGCCTGGCACTGGGCTGCCTGCGAAGCCGGCGTTGGAGTCATCCCTAAGTTCACTGCTTCGGATATCAGAAAAGTCTCTCGGCCTGCTGCTGAGCGCTTCGGCATAACTGACGTCCAATGGCGGAGGTCCGGCAACCTATGAAATACCGCATCGACTACAACCTCAAAGGCCATACCAGATTCTGGATATGCGATTGGTCTAGCACGCCGAACGAAGACAATGTGCTGACCGCTCTCCTCCGTCTGCATGCCCCCGCTGACCCCTTGTCTGAGGCGCGCGCGCCGTGCCGCTTATCACATGATGATCTCCGCATTGCGGTCGCAGATTTGGGTATCTCGGATGTACGCATTGAGGGGGATGATTAGCTATGCCGGGGCACCCAGGCCGACGCTGGCAAGTACGCCGGTCACTGCGAGGGCGCCGGTACTTGGCTCGGCCATAGGTGGTGCTCCAGAAACAAAATGACCCGTCGAACTGGCGAGCCCTTGGATACGTGAAAAGATGGCCCCGTGCTATCGTCGAGTTTCCACACAAGACGTTTCACGGAGCGAAAAACGATGAAGGTAACCCTCAAGTGCGCCAAGTGCGGCAGTGACAAGTTCGAGGTTCCGGCTAGGCCGAACAACAACTCGAAGGTCACCTGCGGCAAGTGCGGCGCTGTCGAGACTTACGGAAAGCTCATGAAGGCTGTGGGTGACAAGGTCACGAAAGACCTGGAGCGGCAGCTCGGGAAACTGTTCAAGTGACTTGAGCGTTTCGCCCAGAGGGCGCAGGAAGTCAGCGGCGCCCTCAACCTCAACGTCGAGCTGTAGCTTTTCCATACAGCCTCCAGATACGAAAAAGCCCCGGCAGATACCGAGGCTTGGAATGGGTGCGGAGGGCCGGTGCATACCCGGCTTGGTGGCCTGGATCGCTGGGTCACATACCCCAGACTCTCATCGCGTAGCCGATCAGGGAGCGCACGGCTTTGATCGACGCCACTACCGACTTAGCCCAGCTGCCTGAGCGTGTCATCCGCATAAAAAAGCCCGCACAGGGCGGGCAAAGAGGGATCGTGCTTTTTTAAATCTGGTGGCTGTAGAACAGCGAGTACGACTCGATACCGTCGTTGGGCTGCTTAATGCCAGCGTTGGAGTAGTGAATCGCTCGGATGCCAACCTTCTGCGTCTCGCCGATCTTCAAGCCCGCACCGATGCGGTCTTCGAAGTTGAAGGCCGAACCAAAGTCCTGGTCACCTGCGGACGTACCAGAGAAGACCGCCAGGCCGATGCCAGCCTCAACGAATGGCTTCACGTTACCGCTGCCGAACTCGTAAACGAAAACTGGCGCAAAGGACAGCGAATGAGCGCCACCGGAAGCATCTCCTGCTTCCCAATAGGTATACCCAGCATCCCAGTAACCGGTTAGACGGCCAGTACTGGATTCAAACCAGCTTTTGTCCCAGTTAAAGCCAATGCCGACGCGCGCTGTAAGACCACCTTGGCCTGTCGCGCCAAGCGCTCCGGATAGCTCAGCCGCTCCGGCGGACGCAGCGAAAAGGGAAAGCGCCACAACGGCGAGAACGTTTTTCATACTCACGGTCTTCCATATTATTGAGTAGCAACCTATCAGAATCATAGCGCTATCAAATCGTTCCCTCATACAAGAAAAATGCTTTTTCTGGAGGGCTACCTGAATCGAAGCCCCTCAAAAACACAAAACCCCGACACAATGGCCGGGGTTCTGGTCGATCCCGTTAACGCGCAGGGATCAGATGATGGTTGGCAATTTCGCTCATTTGCTCACCACTGTCAAGCGCTGCAATCGATCAGTTGCTCCCTCTCCAGGATCTCGGTGACGTGAATGACGGCGCCCTCCTCCAGCTCCTCCAAGCACTTGTGGATACCTCGGCGCCAGCGGGTGCGCGTCGAATCGGGGCGCGCATCCACATCCCAGGTGTTCATGTCGTAGAACTCATCAGGTAGCACGGCAACGTCCGTTGAGCGCTTGCCTTGCTTGCCCTTCATCTTGGGGATGAACCACACGGTCGTGGCCTTGTAGATGAACAGGGCCGGAGCCGGCGAGACGATACGCGGGATGCTGCGTGCGATCGCGCCAACGCGGTTGGCCTTGTGCGTCGAGAACTTGCCCACCAGCACATCCCACTGCGCAGCACTGAGCTCTCTGTGCAACAGTGCGTGCAGGATGCAGTCGTAGTCGAACTGGTCGCGAGCCGACAGTAGCGCCCGGAAGCCTCCCGTTGCAGGCCCTGAATCGATCAACTTCTGCCAGCTCTGCCTGGTGGCGTTGCTGGTGCTGTCCGCCGCAAGCACCCTCACGATCGCCGACATAACGCCTTGGTACACCGCCGGCTGGAAGTCAGCCATCATTCTGCGCGGCATGGCCGCAGTGACGTTACTCATGGTTTGTCCCCCTTGTAGCGGCTGGCATAGCTGCCCCTGCCCATCTCGACCTCATCGTCACTGGGCATGCTGCGCCCGGAGAAGTTGGCAAATCGGGCGTACTGCCCCTGGCGCTGCACAAGGCAGGACCCTGGTGGTGCCTGCCTGCCCTTGTCGAGGATGATTTCGGTGACGCCCTGCTCGCCGGCCTCCGACTCGGGATCGTGGTGCACCAGCAGCACCGCGTCCGCATCCTGCTCGATCTGGCCGGAGTCGCGCAGGTCGCTGGCCTGAGGTTTCTTGCCGGGCCGGCTGGCCGGGTTGCGGTTCAGTTGCGCCAGCACCAGCACTGGAATGCCGAGTTCTTTGGCCAGGTTCTTCATCGCGATCGAGATCTTGCCCACGGCCTCGGCGCGCGTGGATGCGCGCCCATCACTGGCCACCAGGCCAACATAATCGACCATGAGGATATCCAGCCCGTGATCCCGTTGAAGCTTGCGCGCGGCTGACCTGATGCCGGAAGCCGTCAGCCCCGGGGTGTCATTCAGGTACAGGTCGGCCTCCTTGATCTGTCCGGACGCCACGGTGATCCGGTCCCACTCCTCGCCGCTGAGCTCTTTCACTTCCTCCATGCGACGCAGGTCCACACCGCCAAGCGAGGCGATGGTGCGCACTGTCAGCTCCTCTTCCGACATTTCCAGGCTGACCACCAGTCCCACGCCACGGCCCCGGGTGGCAACGTGCTGGACGATCTGCAGGCCGAGCATCGTCTTGCCGCTGCCAGGGCGGCCAGCGATTACCACCATGCTCTTGGGTCGTAGATAGCCGATCAGCTTGTCGAGATCGACCAGCCCGGTAGAGAGCTTCGGCGGGGCCTTGTCGTCGAGCACGTCCTGCATGGCGTCGATGACCTTCGGCAGCACGTCGCGCATGTGCTTGTACTCGGCCACCCCGCCCTGCAGGTCTCTAAGGTCGGCCATGGCCTGCTGCGCCTGACCAATTACTTCGGTGGCGGGTGCGCCGTCCTCGACCATGCCTTGCACCTGGCCGCCGATATCCAAGATCCGGCGAATTACCCCCCACTCCCGAACCATGCGGGCATAGGTGCGCCAGTTGGCCATCGAGGGCACGCTGCTGCTGATCTCGGCGGCGTAGGCCATCGTGTTCTGCCCGCTGGGCAGTGAGCGCTGAATCGACCCCACGGTCACCGCGTCCACGGGCATGCCCTGCCCCAAGCAGTCCTGAATCACATCGAACAGGGCGGCATTGTCGGGATGGTAGAAATCGCCAGAGGTCATCTGCCCGGTGATGTCTTCGACCAGGCCGGCGTCCTGATGCAGTGAGGCCATCATGATCGCGCCCAGCACACCATGCTCGGCTTCGATGCTGAACATCTCCCTCATGCGCTGGCCCTCATCGACGACCAAGTGAAGCCGACAGCCTTGCCGCCGCCCTGCCGCAAGCGGTCGATGGCGCGGTCACCGATGAAGTTTCTGAGGCCGGCAGTGTCCAGGTTGCTGATCAGCACCGTCGGGAGCACCGCCTGATACCGGCGGTCGATGATGCTGTGCAGCAAGCCCAGCTCGTACTCACTGCCCCGTTGGGCTCCGACTTCATCGATCACCAGCAGGTCCAGGCCACCCAGGTGCACCACCACGTCGCGATCGGTGTAACCAGAGCCCGGCACCATCGAGGCGCGGGCAATGCTCACGATATCGCCGGCAGGCATGATCAAAGCACGGGCGCCGTCACCCACCGCAGCGCGCACGATGGCACTGCCAAGGTGGGTCTTCCCGCAGCCAACGTTGCCGGTCAGGATCAGCGAGCGACCAGCCCGATAGTTATCAGGGAGCCGGCCGGCATACTCGCGGCAGACCTCCAGCGCCTGAACCTGCGGGCCAGCAGCGCCAGTGCGGTACGAATCGAACGTGCTGGCCGCAAAGCGCGAAGTGATCCCGGCACCCATGAGCGCGCCGGTGAGGCGTTCGGCCTTGCGCAGGGCCGATGCCTGGGCAAATGCTTCGGATTCGCGGGGAGCGGTGTTCAGCGCCTCCCAGGCGCAGCGCTTGCAGCCACGGGCAAGCATGGAGCCGTCCAGTTGCTCGATCTCGCTCATGTCGACCGCGCCGTGCACTGGGCACTGGCCGGCGAATACGCGCATGGCCGGCTTGCGGTGGAAAAGGTCAGAAATTTGGAACGCCATCAGGCACCTCCGGGTACATGTCGTCGGTGTGTTGCGGGAGATTGGTGTAGGCCGATCCGGCACCAGCAGAGGGCTGGAGCACGTCGTGCCAGCGCTCACCGTTGATCCAGGTCGAAGCCAGAGGGATGTACTGACCGCTGTCCTTGGTCCAGTCACGCGATACGCAGTGCTGACCAAGGGCAGTGATCATGGCGTCCTGTAGTGCAGGCTCGGGGCTGAGCTTATTCCAGGCCTTCAGGGCGTCTTTGCGGCCTTTCTTCTTCGGGTAAAGCTTCCAGAACCGTTCGAATTCAGCGTCAGTTTCCCCGCCCGATGCACGTACGTTGTTAACCCTCTTTGTATTACTCATAGATGTATTACTCCCCTGCGTGTTTTCCGAAGGGGGTTCACCGTCTTTTCCGAAGGGGTTCGCAGCGTTTTCCGAAGGGGTCTTCGGTTTATCGAAGGGGTTAAAGAGACGAATTCGGCGCTCGATTACGCGCTTACCTTCACGGATCTGCTCGACCTTGATCAGGCCTCGCTCAGCGAGCCCGCTGATGATCTCGGACACCCGAGATACCGACAGCCCGAAGAACGCGGCGAAGTGCGCATTGGTGGCGTAGCAGCCACGTACTTCATCTTCAAGGCTGCTGATCTCCACCAGCATCACCTTCTCGTTTGTCGACAGAGAGTGGTCCAGCCAGAGAGAGGCTGGAATCCAAACGCCCTGAAATTTGCGTGGGATACGCTCCTGGCTCACAGCTCAAGCTCCTCTGTGACGCGGCGCACGAAGGCGTCGTAGCTCTCGGCCATTGCCAGGCCCTGCGCCTCCAGCGAGGCGCGGTAGTCCTTGGCAGATCCGTACAGAACCCAGCGCTCGCGCTCTGGCAGGCCACGGAAGGTGGAATATCTCGGCCAGGGGCCTGTAATGATCGAGGCGCCAGCGCGCTGCTGGAGCGCCTGGGGGGGGGGTAGACGGTTTCATTGCAGAGTCTCCGAGCCAAGACCGGTGATCCTGGCGGCGTGCTGACCCAAGTCGGTCAGCGATCCGCCAGCCAGGCGACGTACAAGGATGTCCAGCGCAGTAGTGGCGTTGATCGCCTCTACCGACACTGTCGCCGTGATCTGCGCGTTATCAGCGGCCAGGGTTGCAGTGGTACCAAGCCTGACCTTGTCGACTGCGTTGAACGCTGCGCAGGCCAGCTCCAGGTTGCTCAAATGGCTATACCCGTCAGGCGGGGTCGGCCTGATAAGCGCCTCGGCTATCGGGATCAGTTGATCCGGATAAGGCGCGCCCTCAAGCAAATGCCGCCTCATGGCCTTCCAGTGGTCTTGAGCCACGACAGCCGCGTCATGACCAGTCTTCCGGTTGAACAGCACCTTGAGCCCCCAGAAGGCCCGAATGAGGTCGATGTGTGTGTCGTCCTCTTTCTCGATGTGGTACTCGGGCTCGTCGATCACGTCGAGCGTGTCCTTGATGACCTCGAAGCACTTCAGCAGCAAGGCCGCGTCTGTGTACTTGCGGAAAGCTTCTTCACTGATCACTTCAGTCTCAGCCGGCGCGGGGAAATTGAGAACGTTGCTCATGGGTGCACCTTCTGGACCAGGCGGAACCGGCCCTCAAAATATGGGTGGGTCGCCTGGGTGGCGGTGACCATCGTTGATTCGGAGACGAAGCGGTGGAAAGTGGCGGTGACATGGCTCTTCGACCAGACCAGGTACTGCGAGCCGAGAGCTTCCTCGTGGCCATTGCGTACCATGCCGGCCGGGTTTGGCTGGTTGGGCCAGACCTTGAGCACATAGTCCACAACCGCGCCGGACAGCCCGTGCCGCTTGAGCATCGTTTCCTTGATGCGGGTGAGCGACTGGCAGTTCTGCGGGCAGTGGTCCCAGACCATAGTCTGGCTGAGCTCATCCATACGGTGCTCGACACGCTCCAGTGCCACCTGCTGCTCGGCCTGCTGGCGTTCGAGCGTGACCATCGTCTGCGCCTGCGCCAGCAGTTGCTCAGCAGGCGTCATCGGTCGCTGATAGCTGCCCGTCTTGCGAATCGATGGGATTACCTCCCCCGCCACCCACATCTGCAGTGGAAGAGCCCCTGGCTTGTCGGATCGCCCGAGGAAGAAGTACAAGCCCTGCTCGCTCACCACGGCCATCTGCTGGCTACCGGAGGGGGTCACAACGGATGTGACCCCTCTCCACTGCTCAGGTACGTGCTCAATGCGACTGGTACCGTTCCACACGTACCCCAACTGCTCGGCAACGTCCTTCGCTACGAACCAAGGCTCGCCAATGTCATCGGTCACCACGCGAACAAGGGCGCCCTTGAAGCTGAATGGGACCAGGTTCATGCCGCACCTCCCACGTCCTTTGCGTTATGACTGGCGGCTGCATTTCGGTTTGGATAGAGGAAGTTGCGCGTCGAGAGCACGACGGCCTCCATCTGACGCTCAAGCTCACCGACCACGGGATTAGAGAACCCGCCAAGGTCAGGGACCACATGCGCCCAATAGAGGGACTTGATAACCCGGAATGCCTCACGAGCCTCGTTGAAACGGGCGATTTCCTCAGGGGTGATGATTACGTCCTGCAAGAGCTCGCCCGCAGATGGGGCCGTCGTGGAGTTGGCCCTAGTGATCAGCATGCCGCACCTCCTGCGCCACGTTTTGGTGAGGTCCGTTTTTGTGGCGCGGAACTGGCCAGACGCTCCAGCAAGGCTTCTCGCATACAGTCGAAGCCATTGGCCTGGTCCATCGCCGCGTAGACGCCAAGATCCAGAAGGCGCGCAGCATCCGTGTGTCGGCCTACCCCGGGGCGCGCAGCCTTTAAAAGCGCCTCAAGCTGGTTGATGGTGTCAACCGCTGCGGCGAGCTGGTCAATTGCATCGTGCGCGACAGCCACTGCAACGTCGCGAGAATCAGCGATTGCGATGCTCATGCGGCACCTCCAGCCGGATCGACGCCAGCGTGAGCTGAGTAGACGAGCGCCAGAGCGCTCTCGGCGGCGTAGTACACGAGAGTGGCGTGATGAGTCACGGCCTGCTCCTGCATCAGCTCGCGCAGGCCAGCGACCACTGCCTCCAGGCGATCGGTAGCAGCATCCAAGGATTCGTGTACTGGTATCCCGCCCGAGGCCTCCAGCACATCGTGGAGACCGTAAGTAGCGAACGGGCTGGCAAGGGTTTGGGGGTGCTTGCTCATGCCGACACCTCCGCACCACAAGCTGGCGAGGTTTTGTTTTGTGGCGCGGGAACTTCTGCCAGCTCGAAGGCCGTAACGCTTGAGTCGATCAGTGCCTTCGCCTGGCTTGCTAGGGCCCGGATTGCAAAAGCCACGTGGCAGCTTTCTTCGATCTGAACAAGCTGACCAAGCAGGTCTTCGACTGAAGACAGGCTTGCACTAGCCAAGTTGAGGGCGTCGGCGCAACTGACGCCGGGCACTGTTGCGAAGAAGAATTCCCGGCCGTTCTGGCCGAACGTGCTGGAGGAGGTTACAAGTGGCGAGGTCATGGCTGAACCTCCCACTTCTCCAGGGCAACCTGCGCGCTGCGGTTCAACGTGTTCGCGGCATCGGCCAGGAACGCCAGCGCCCTGAGCTCATTCACGCGAATGTCCTCTCCCAAGTTGGCTGCAAGCGCAAGTCTGTGCGTGAGCTGGTGTATGCCCTCCGTGAGCCCCACGGCCAGGGTTAGCCCGTCCATAAAATTAACGTCGGCATTGATGCGAAAGACCGCATCACCCTCGAACTCATGGGCACCGAAATCCATCGGGCGCAGCAGGGGTAGTTGCGCTGCAAGTGGGGTTTTGCTATTTTTTGGGTGCATGAATTCGTCTCCTTACGACGAAGATTCAAAAAGTCCCTTGCCTGGGACGGTTAAAGAGCCCGCCTGCGAAGCGGGCTTTTTGTTGCGCGCGATTCAGCCGCTCAACAAAAACAGGGATGGGCAGGCCTTCATGGCAGCGCCTGCTTTGTGAAGTTGGTGTTTGGGTCGCTGAGGCCCAGGGTCATTTGCAGCAGTTGGCGGCCGCGTTCGATTTCGCCAAGCAGCACAGGCTCGTCTCGCTTCCACTGGTTGAGCCCTTGACCATGCAAACTGGCCAGAGCCTTGCGATCGTCATACTTGCGGCACACGCGGTGAAAATCTTCCAGAGCGGATGGTTCACCATGGAGCAGCCGGTCAATCTGCTCGTCGCACCAAATTTCAAAGTCGACCGATAGCCATTTGGCGAACTTGACGGCCAGCTTCGGACTGATCCAAGTACCGCCGCCACGATCCAACCGAGCCCGGCTTCTCCGTACATACGGGATTTTCCCGTATCTACGCTCAAGGCCTTTTAGGTAACGCTGGGTATCGGGCAGGCGAATCCATTCATACGGATCGCGCCCGAAACTCTGCGCGATACGGGTAGCGTTCAACCAACCGGCCGCATCGAAGTCAACCTGGCGACCCTCGTAATCGAGCCTGATCACGTTGTTCACTGCGCACCTCCAGCACTGGATGGATTAACAGGTACTTCAAGACCTGACGACTCAGACCCTGCGGGATTACTATTTGTCCGCCAGCCAGTTGATGGCAGCCGACGCTGCCCAGGAAATGGCTTTTCTTCAACGGCGCGAACAGCGCCATCGGGCGTGACGATCACAAAAATGGATCGCCCCTGACGAATAGCCTTGCTCAGTGAGCCCTGGCTCATTCCAAGTTTTTCCGCCGTCTTGGCATGCCGTTTGGCTGCATACTCAGCAAGAGGGATTCGCTGCACTGGATTGGCTCCAAGATCTTGTGTTGCTTTTATAGTGCTGGCGGGATTTTTTAAAGTCAATCCTTGCGGGATTTGAATTCAAATGCCGCTCGACATAAGGTCGCCTCATGAAAAAGAAAACCCTGTCTCCAGAGCGGCTTCACGAGTGCGCTGCACTCAAATCGATCTTCATGGAAAAGCGCAAAGAGCTTGGATTGACCCAAGAAAAGGCAGCAGAAGCGCTGGGCATGAATCAGGGCTCGTTCAGTCATTACCTAAACGGTAGAAACGCCCTGAACGTCGAGTTTGCCGCTAACGTAGCCAGGCTTTTAGGCGTACCTGTTTCGAGCTTTAGCCCGCGCCTGGCCGGCGTTATCGATCTGATGGGGGAGGCCAATGCCTCACTGTCAGAGCGTGCGTATGAGCACGTGATGGCCTTTGCCGAGATATCGGGATCGAACGTGGTGCCAACGAAGCAACCATGGAAAGCAGCAAGGAGCTATCCATTGATAAGCTGGATTGCGGCAGGAGATAAGGCGGAGTCGCCAGACAGCTATCGCGCAGGCCGCGCAGAAGAATTCATCGACTCCACAGAAAACGCCGGGGATGCTGGTTACTGGCTTGAGGTTAGAGGTCCGTCCATGACGTCCCAGACGAACCCCAGTTTTCCAGAAGGGACCAAAATATTGGTCAGGCCGGAAGGCTTCGACCTGATTAGCGGAAAATTTTACGTTGCCAGGCACCGCGACGGAGAGAAAACCTTCAAACAGTATCTGTACGACGCAGGGTCGGAGTATCTGATCCCGCTAAACGCTGCATACAAACCTGTAGAAATTGACGGTGATTGGGAAATCATCGGACGTGTTGTCGACGCAAAAATCCCAGGACTATAAAATTAATCCCGCAAGGATTGACATCTACCAATCCCGCCAGCACTATACCTCCATCTTCAGCGAAGCATGGAGCGTCACCTCATGGAATTTGTCATTGTTGGCTCATGGCGCGGAAATCTCGGCCTTGGACTGGCTGAGCGAGAGCTAGCTTGCTTGGTAGCTGTAGCTGCCGGCCATACTGACAAAGAGATCGCCCTGCGCGATGGCCTTTCCCCTCGCTCCATCAAAGGACGCATCGAGGCCGCTATGCACAAGCTTGGCGTTTACAGGCGCCCAGCCCTCGTCGCTGAAGCCATTCGGCGCGGCCTGATCTCCCCAGCGATCCTCGCGCTGTGCGCCGTCCTTGTCGGCCAGTCCATCACCAGCACCGAAGAATTCACCCGCATCCGCCGACCAGGCGAGCGCAGCTTTGCTGCATCCAGAATCTACCGGCGCGCCGAGTGCGCCTCGGCGGTGGCATGACTCCCGCGCTGACTTAACCCAACCCTGATTTTTGCGAAAGCCAACAACGCGGCGGGCCTTTGCTCGCCCTGGAGAAAGTGATGAAGCAACCCACGATCAGAACCCTTGATCTGTCGATTTCCCTGGTATGCGCCCTGCTCTACCTGGCCGTGTCGCTGGCGGTCCTGCGCTTCATTGCGCCGGCATTCATCAGCAGTCAATCCACCGATCTGGTGCTGCTCGGCTTCGCCCTTGTCGCCATCTGGCTGACCGGGTCGGCTGTCGGGGCCTACCACCTTTTCAAAAAACGCCGCACTCCAGCGGCAACCACCAAAGAGGAAAACCTATGAAGCGGATCGCCGCCGTTGCAATGCTGTGCCTGCTCGCTATCACCGCAGGCTGCTCCAAGGTCCCTGCCGGCTACACGGGCGTGATCGTCAACCTGATGGGCAGCGACAAGGGCGTGGCGCCCACGGAAACCAGCGTGGGCTACAAGTGGCTGACCTGGAACGAGGAGCTGTTCCTGTTCCCGACGTTCAACCAGAACATCAACATCGGCGCAGTGACGTTCCAGGACAAGGACGGCATGAAGATCAGCACACCGATCGGCATGACCCTGCGTGCCAAGCCTGGGTCAGCACCGCTGCTGTTCCAGACCTACCGAAAATCCATGGACGAGATCGTCCAGGTCAACGTGCCGCAGGTGATCCGCACTGCCTTCAACAACACCGCGTCGAAGCTCACCGCCGAAGAGATCTACGGGCCAAACAAGGAGCGATTCCTGAAGGACGTTGAAAGCCGCGTGCGCGACCACTTCGACAGCCGAGGCATCGTGGTCGAGAGCCTGTACTTGAACGGAGAGATCGGCCTGCCAGAGAAGGTGGTGGCCGCGCTGAACCTGAAGATCGAGGCGACGCAAAAAACGGCTCAGCGCCAGAACGAGGTGGCCCAGGTAATCGCCGAAGCTGACAAGGCGCGTGAGGAGGCCAAGGGCCTGAAGGACGCAGCGGTACTGCGCGCTCAGGGTGAGGCCGAGTCACTGAACATCCGGGGCGAGGCACTACGGAAGAACCCTGGCGTGGTAGAGCTCAATGCGATCGAGAAGTGGGACGGCAAGCTGCCGGTGTACATGACCAGCGGCACGGCCACCCCATTCATCGGTGTAGGCAAGTAACCCCAAGGGGGTGGTTACGTCGACCACCCCACTACTCGGCAGGGAGTTGAACCATGTTGATTTTGAGTCGCCGCACTGGCGAAACCATCCGCATCAATGACGACATCAGCGTGACGGTGGTTGCCGTCAGCGGCATGCAGACACGCCTCGGCATAGAAGCGCCAGCAGGTGTTGCCATCCACCGCCAGGAGATCTACGACAAGATCCAGGCCCAGGGCGATGCACACCCAGCGCGCCCAGCCCGCGCTGCCGCCAGCATCGATCCGGTTGACCTGTTCATCAAGCTGAATCCCGCTGACCTTCCCGAGGAGTACATGACGAAAGGCCGCGGCAGCTTTGTCGATGTGTCCACTCGTGCGCGCTACGAGATGTTCCTGGCGGGCTACCAGGCCGCTCAAGGGGGACGCCATGCCGACGCTTGAGCAAGCAGCCCGGCAGCGTAGCGAGATCGGCGATCTTGGTCAGCGCCTGGTTCGCCTCGGCCAAGCACTGCAGGAAGGCAGCACCACCGTTGGTGACTTGACCCGCCTGGCCACTGCCTGCGGCATCAAGTTACACATGCGAGTGGTGGCCGACACGGAGGGTGCCAGAAATGCGCACGCTCGCTGATATGGCGCTCTGCCGAGCTCGCGGGCGCATTCATTCGGTTCAGTCCAGGGCTTCGGCCAGGCCGCCAGCGAAAACCGCTTCCGCGAGCGCTGTTGGCGCCCGCCCGGAAGTTGTGGCGAGCGGCCCGATCAATCGCTTCATGTTTCTAGAGGGGCGCAGCTGGGCTATCGACCTGGTCGGTTGCCTGAGGGGATATCCGGTCGGGGTGGTGATTGATCGCCTTTCTGGGGCGACTGTCGGCCGGCCAGGCAGCTATGTGGCCGGGATCAAGTCGGTGATCGCCGATCTACAGGCTGCTGACGCGACAGATTCACGTGACAACCAGAACCTGACGCGTCAGGTCGGGAGGAAAGAGTGAGCGAAGAAACCGAGGTGCTGACGGTAGAAGGTCTGGCCAAGCTGCTGGGCCGCACCGAGGCGTCGATCAGGGAAGGGATTCGCCGCGGTGTGCCATGGCTGCCCAAGAGCTTCAAGATGGGTAACCGGCATTGCTGGCTGAAAGAGGACGTGCGCAAGTTCCTGCGCGAGTTCAGGGATGGAGAGCACCAGAAGACGAAGCCGGGGCGGAAGCGGAAAGAACCGCCGTCTCTCCGGGTTGCCTGACCTCAGCCGAGCTTTTCGGCGAGGTCCTGTGGGCTGAGGTGCGTGTAGCGTTTGAGCATCGCGAGGGTCTTATGGCCGGTGATACTCGCGACTTCCATCATAGTGAAGCCGCGCTCGAAGAAACGACTGGTCGCCTCGTGGCGCAGGTCGTGAAGGCGTAGGCCTTCAATCCCAGCAGCCTCGCAGGCCCTGGGGAAGTAGTTACTGATTGTGTTGAGCGCCAGGCTGAAATATCGACCGCCACCGATTGGCGTGGGCAACCCCTCAAGTAAGGCAATCGCCCGAGAAGACAGTGGCACAGCGCGACGCTCGCCGTTCTTCGTGTCCTCCAGGTAGGCAACCTTGCCGCGCACCTGGTCCCGGCGCAGCAGTAGAAGTTCCGACCGACGCATTGCCGTCTCCACCGCCAGCTCGATAAACACTGGGAGCTGGGCATTCATCTGGCCTGCAGCCTTGTAGAGAGCCGCGAGCTCCGCCGGCGTCGGCCGCCTATCCCGCTCCTTGCTCCCCTTCGGCATCCGGATCGCCCTACACGGGTTCGTCAGCCCCTCGATGCCCCACTCCTTGGTGGCCACCGTGTAGAGGTGGCTGATCACCGCCAGGTTGAGCCGGACGGTTGCCGAAGACTTCCCTTCCTTCAGTTCAGCATCGCGGTACGCGGCCATGTCGCTCGAGCGGATAGCAGCCAGGCCCTTGCTGGCCAGCTTGTGCTCCTTCCACTTCTTGATGCGGACCTCTTCCTGCCGGGCGCCCTTCTTCGTAGAGGTAACCTCTGCCAGGTAACGGTCCAAGGCCTCGGCCAGGGTGGTGCTCTCGGCCTCGCGCATGTCGACGAATCGCGCACGCGACATATCGCCTTCAACCTCAGCAGCCCAGCGCTGGGCTTCTGACTTGGTGTCGAAGGTCGCGGAAAGGGTTGGATATCCTTTGCGGCGGATCTGGGCGCGCCAGGCATCGCCGCGTTTCTCGTAGTAGGCCATGGGGGAATCATAGCGAATGCTTGGGGGAAGATCACGCTCCCCCATTCCCCCAAAATTCCCCCAAATGCAAAAAGCCCCGAGTGCTATAAGCGCTCGGGGCCTTGTATTTGGCGGAGAGATAGGGATTTGAACCCTAGGTACTGTTGCCAGTACAACGGATTTCGAATCCGTCCCGTTCGGCCACTCCGGCATCTCTCCAGTGGCGCGCATGATACCAGCAGTTTTCCCAAACGCAAAGCTTCTTGTGAAAAAAATTCGCGTGGTATCAGGCGCTTGCGTCAGTCACGCGCTTACAGCGGCACGCCCAGACGCTTGGCAACTTCTTCGTAGGCTTCGATCACGTCGCCCAGACCCTGACGGAAGCGGTCCTTGTCCATCTTCTTGCGGGTTTCCTTGTCCCACAGGCGGCAACCATCCGGGCTGAACTCGTCACCCAGCACGATCTCGCCATGGAACACGCCGAACTCGAGCTTGAAGTCCACCAGCAGCAGACCAGCGTCGTCGAACAGCTTGCTCAGCACTTCGTTGACCTTCAACGACAGCGCCTTCATTTTCACCAGCTGCTCGGCGGTGCCCCAGCCGAACGCAACCACGTGGGATTCATTGATGAACGGGTCGCCCTTCTCGTCGTTCTTGAGGAACAGCTCGAACGTCGACGGCTCCAGCTTGATGCCCTCCTCCACGCCCAGGCGCTTGACCAGGCTGCCGGCTGCGTAGTTGCGCACCACGCACTCGACCGGAATCATGTCGAGCTTCTTGACCAGGCATTCGTTGTCGCCCAGCAGCTTGTCGAACTGGGTTGGAATGCCGGCTTCTTCAAGCTTCTGCATGATGAAGGCGTTGAACTTGTTGTTCACCATGCCCTTGCGGTCGAGCTGTTCGATACGCTTGCCGTCGAACGCCGAGGTGTCGTTGCGAAACAGCAGGATCAAGCGGTCGGCGTCGTCGGTCTTGTACACCGACTTGGCTTTGCCGCGGTAGAGTTCTTCACGTTTTTCCATGATGGGCTCCGCTTGCTAAATTGAAATGGGCTAGGCGATTTCGCGCCAGTCGAGCCCGTAATCCTGATTCGCCACTTGCAGCCAGTCCGGGTCACACCCGAGGGCGTCGACGAAACATTGCCGGGCCAGCTGTGGCAGGTTGTTCTTGCTGCTGAGGTGGGCCAGCACCAGGTGCTGCAGGTTCTGCCAGCCCAACTCCGACACCAGGCGCGCGGCCTGGTGGTTGTTCAAATGTCCGTAGTCGCCACCCACGCGCTGCTTGAGGAACATCGGGTAATGCCCGCGGCCCAGCATGTCGCGACAATGGTTGGCTTCGATCAGCAAGGCGTCCAGGCCCTGATAGCTGTCGAGCAGGGCCGCGTCGTACGAGCCCAGGTCGGTCAGCACGCCAAACCGGCGGCGGCCATCGCTGAACACATACTGCAAGGGCTCCAGCGCATCGTGGCTGACGCCAACGGCGGCAATGCTCAATGCACCCAGCTGCAGGGTATCGCCAGCTGCCAGGAAGCCGCTGGGCTCCACGGGCTTGCGCATCCCGCGCAAGGTGCCACGACTGAGGTACACCGGCACATTGTAGCGCCGCGCCAGCAAACCCACCCCATGCACGTGGTCGGCATGCTCGTGGGTCACCAGCACCGCGCTCAACTGCGCCGCCGACACGCCGAGCAGCGCCAGACGCCGCTCGGTTTCGCGCAGGGAGAACCCGCAATCGACCAGTACGCAGGTACTGCCACTGACAATCAGCGTGCCATTTCCCTGGCTGCCACTTCCGAGTACGGCGAAGCGCACTTAACCCAGGTTGTCCTGGATGACGCTCAGCACGCGACGGGCCACATCGGCCGGGGCCACGGTGTTGATGTTCTTCTCGACCGTCACCTGCACGCTTTCACCCACCTTGCTCAGGCGTACCTGATAGCGCTCGGCGCGGGCTTCACGCTCTTCCTTGCTCGGCGCGCTGCCGAACAGGCGGCTGAAGAAACCAGGCTCCTGGTCCTTGGCCTCGGCTTTTTCGGCAAGGTTGATGTAGTACAGGCCCAGGCTGCGGTTGATATCCTCAACCCGCCATTCGCCCTGTTCCAGGGCACGGCCGACGCTGGACCACGCGCGATCGAGGTCGGCGCCCAGGTTCAGTACCGGGTTGCCGCTACCGTCTTCGCTCAGGCTGACACGGCTCGGGGTATCGAAGTCACGGGCCGCCAGCAGCGATACCGAACCGCCCTTCTCGGCGCTGCGGGTCATGCTGGCAAGCATTTCGTCGACCAGTGCAGCGTCCACACCGGTGTTCTCGGCGCGTGCCGGGAAGTCCTGTTCGGTGGCGCTGCCGGCAGCACGCTCGACGGTCACCACATAGACTTCACTGGTATTGCGCTGTACGCCCGGCTCGATGCGAACCCGGGCACGGATTTCATTGCTGCTGCTGCCTGCAACACCGCCCAGGCGCTGGGCCATGGACGCCGACAACTCGTCGAAACGCTGCCAGGTGGTGCTGAACTCGCCGGTCTGCGGGCGCTCTTCGGCGATGCGGAAGCCGTTGTCCTCGAAGAACTGGTGGGCCACCGGCCACACCTCCGCCGGGGCGCGCTGGGCCAGGACCCAACGCGAAGCGCCGCTCTTCTGCAGGCTGAAATCGCTGATGTCGGCACCTGCCGCCAACGGCTGTGGACGCGGCACTTCGAACTCGCCCTTGACGTTGTCGTCGGCGACGTTGCGCGGAATCGGCAGCAGCGGGTCAAGACGCTTGACGTTGCTGACATCCGGCGGCAGCTGCATCGGCGGCTTTTGAGTGGCCTCCAGATAATCGCTGCCCCGGTCACGGAAGTAACCCTCTTCGCCCCAGAGCCAGCCACAACCACTGGTGCTGGAGATGATCAAGGCAAGGGCGGAAAGACCAGCCAATCGCTTCATGCGGTGTACGTCCTCAATTAAAACTTCAGGCCGCACTGGCGCATGGCCTGGCGTACCGTATCGTGACAGGATTCGCTCAGCCAGGTCAGCGGCAGGCGGATGCCCTTGTGCATCAGACCCATTTCGACCAAAGCCCACTTCACCGGAATCGGGTTGGCTTCGACGAACAGGTCCTTGTGCAGGGGCATCAGTTTTTCGTTGATGGCGCGGGCCTCGTCGGCCTTGCCTTCGAGTGCGGCGTTGCACAGGTCGGCCATTTCGCGCGGGGCGACGTTGGCGGTCACCGAGATGTTGCCTTTACCGCCCAGCAGGATCAGTTCGACGGCGGTCGGATCATCGCCGGACAGCACGATGAAATCCTTGCTCACGCCATCCAGGATCGCCTTGGCACGCTTGAGGTCGCCGGTGGCTTCCTTGATGCCGATGATGTTCGGCACGCTCGAGAGACGGATCACGGTCTCGGCCTGCATGTCACAGGCGGTACGGCCGGGCACGTTGTAGAGGATCTGCGGGATGTCGACGGCTTCGGCAATGTGCTTGAAGTGCTGGTACAGGCCTTCCTGGGTCGGCTTGTTGTAGTAAGGCACCACCAGCAGGCAGGCGTCGGCACCGGCGTCCTTGGCATTGCGGGTCAGGTGCACTGCTTCGCTGGTGGAGTTGGCACCCGTACCGGCGATCACCGGAATACGGCCGTTGACCTGCTTGACCACGGCCTTGATGACTTCGATGTGCTCATTGACATCCAGGGTCGCCGATTCGCCGGTGGTACCGACCGCAACGATGGCGTGGGTGCCGTTTTCCAGGTGGAAGTCCACGAGTTTGCTGAGGCTGTCCCAGTCAAGACGCCCTTGTGCATCCATGGGTGTGACCAATGCCACCATACTGCCCGCAATCATGAAGCTGCTCCTGCCGGAAAAAGAGAGCGGTAATGGTACTGGCGCCACAGGGCTTGCACAAGCGAAGCAGGCGGCAGGAGCATTCCCCTCGGCGACCATTTTCGCTACCCTTCTCTCTTTGATCGGTACACAGCGGCCCGCCGGGCTGCCGACAACGCGCCCCGACAGTGCCCGAGCCCTCGATCCTGAGCCACGGAACCACGCCGACAAGCCTATTTGCCCCGTCACGTACCGACCGCTCATCGCTTTAGGAATGCTGCATGTCCACCCCCACCGTTCGCGAACAATTCCTTGTCATCAGTGCCCTGGGCGCAAACCCCATGGAACTGACCAACATTCTGTGCCGGGCCAGCAACGACAATCGCTGCTCGGTCGTCACCTCGCGCCTGACCCGCCACGGCGAGTGCAGCGCACTGGTGCTGCAGGTCACCGGTAGCTGGGACGCCCTGGCGCGTTTCGAAGCGGCGCTGCCGACCCTGGCCAAGAAGCACACCTTCACCGTGAATGTGGTGCGTAGCGCCGAACTCGAAGTGCGCCCGCTGTCGCTGCCCTACGTCGCCTATGTCAGTGCCGCGTACCGCCCCGACATCATCAACGAGCTGTGCCAGTTCTTCATCGACCACAACGTCGAGCTGGAGAACCTGACCTGCGACACCTATCAGGCACCACAGACCGGCGGCACCATGCTCAACGCCACGTTCACCGTGACCCTGCCGGCCGGCACCCAGATCAGCTGGCTGCGTGACCAGTTCCTGGACTTCTCCGACGCCCTGAACCTGGATGCGCTGATCGAACCGTGGCGCCCACAGAACCCCATGTAAGGAAACCCGCAATGGCCGTAGCACTCGACCAACCCGTCGCCGATTTCGAGGCGCAAGCCACCGGCGCCAAGACCGTCAGCCTGAGCGGCCTGAAGGGTCGCCAAGTGGTGATCTACTTCTACCCCAAGGACAGCACCCCGGGCTGCACCACCGAAGGCCAGGGCTTTCGCGACCAGTACGCGGCGTTCCAGGCGGCCAACACCGAGGTGTTCGGCGTATCGCGTGACGGGCTCAAGTCCCACGAGAACTTCAAGGCCAAGCAGGGCTTCCCGTTCGAGCTGATCAGCGACAAGGACGAAGCCCTGTGCCAGCTGTTCGACGTGATCAAGCTCAAGAAGCTGTACGGCAAGGAATACATGGGGGTGGACCGCAGCACCTTCCTGATCGACAGCGAGGGTGTGCTACGCAAGGAATGGCGCGGCGTGAAGGTGCCCGGGCATGTGGAAGCGGTGCTGGCGCAGGCGCAAGCATTGAACAAGGGCTGAAGCGCTTCGCCGGCGAAGCGTGCGCCGCGGCTAGAGCAGCGGCGCCACCACCGGCTCACGCCGCGGCCAGGCGTCGAGCACCGCCTTGAACAGCGTAGCCAGCGGGATCGCGAAGAAGATCCCCCAGAAGCCCCACAATCCGCCAAACAGCAGTACTGCGCAGATGATCGCCACCGGGTGCAGGCTGACCGCTTCGGAGAACAGCAGCGGCACCAGCACGTTGCCGTCCAGCGCCTGGATGATCGCGTACACCGCCATCAGGTAGATGAACTGGTCGCCCCAGCCCCACTGGAACAGGGCAATCAGGGTCACCGGTACGGTTACCACCACCGCCCCCACATACGGCACCACCACCGACAACCCCACCAGCAGCGCAAGCAGCGCCGCATAATTCAGGCCCAGTGCGATGAACGCGATGTAGGTGGCCACGCCGCAGATCAGGATCTCGATGCCCTTGCCGCGAATGTAGTTGGCGATCTGGCGGTTCATCTCCTCGGCCACGCGGGTCATCAGGGCCCGCTCGCGCGGCAGGTAGCCGCTGACCCAGCGCGCGATCTGCTCGCGGTCCTTGAGAAAGAAGAACACCAGGATCGGCACCAGCACCAGGTAGATCATGATGTTGACCAGCAACGGCAGGCTCGACAGCGAGAAGGTCAGCGCCCATTGACCGAACTTGCCGATCTCGCCGCGCATCGCCTCGATGGCCTGCAGCACCTGCTCATCCGAGACCAGATGCGGGTAGCGCTCCGGCAGCAGCAACAGCAGCGACTGCCACTTGCCAAGCATGCCCGGCAGTTCGTTGAACAGGGTGATCAACTGGTGCCAGAGCAACGGCACCAGCACCAGCAGGAACACCGCCAGCGCGCTCAGGAACAGCAGGAACACCAGCCCCACCGCCACCTTGCTGGGCACCCGCAGGCGCTCCAACGCATTGACCAGGCCCTGCATCAGGAACGCCAGCACCATGCCCGCCAGCACCGGAGCCAGCATGCCGCCCAGGGTCAGTATCGCGGTGAACCCCAGAAACAGCAGGACCGCCAGCACCACCGCTTCTTCATCCGAGAAATAGCGGTGCAGCCAGCCACGAAGCACTTTGAACATCGGTGATCCTTAAAAAGAAGGGTTCAGGCTTTCTTGAGCCAGTAGGTGTAGACCCCGGCGTCGGCCTGCTCATGCAGCAGCGTATGACCGGCCAGGCGGGCAAAAGTGCGGAAGTCGCGCTGCGAGCCGGCATCGGTGGCCACCACCTTGAGTACTGCACCACTGCCCAGGCGGTTGAGCTCCATCTTGGCCTTGAGCAACGGCAAGGGGCAATTCAGGCCGCTGGCATCCAGTTCGGCGTCGCAGGGTACGGCATCGGTCATCGGGCTTCTCCAGGCAGGTGCATGCCCACGGCAGGTAGCGGCATGCACAGACCTCGTAGGATACCGCCACTGGTCGTCAACGTGTGAGCCGGCTACAGTAAGGTTCTTTGTCGACCCGAGCTTCGTGCATGAATTTTCTGCGCCCTACCCTGCTGACGCTGGCTTGCCTGCTGGCTCTACCGAGCCATGCCGACGACCTGCCGTCACTCGGCGACGCCAGCTCGGCCATCGTTTCCCCGCAACAGGAACACCAACTGGGCCGCGCCTGGTTGAGCCTGCTGCGCGGCAACGTGCGCCAGCTGTCCGACCCCCAGCTCAAGGACTACGTCGAAACCAGCGTCTACCGCCTTGCCGAAACCAGCCAGCTGCAGGACCGGCGCCTGGAGTTCATCCTGATCGACAGCAAGGAACTCAACGCCTTCGCCGCCCCCGGCGGGATCGTGGGGGTCAACGGCGGCCTGTTCCTGAACGCCCAGACCGAGGGCGAGTACGCCTCGGTGCTGGCCCACGAACTGGCGCACTTGTCGCAACGCCACTTCGCCCGCGGCGTGGAAGCCCAGCAACGCATGCAACTGCCGATGATGGGCGCCCTGCTGGTGGGCATCATTGCCGCCGCTGCCGGGGCTGGCGATGCCGGCATCGCCGCGATTGCCGGCACCCAGGCCGCCGCCATCCAGGAACAACGGCGCTTCTCGCGCCAGAACGAACAGGAGGCCGACCGCATCGGCATCCTCAACCTGGAAAAGGCCGGCTACGATCCACGCAACATGCCGACCATGTTCGAACGGCTGATGCGCCAGTACCAGTACAGCGCCAAGCCACCGGAGTTTCTGCTGACTCACCCGGTTACCGAGTCGCGGGTCGCCGACACCCGCAACCGTGCCGAACAGTCCCCCAAGGGCGGTGTGGATGACAGCCTGCGCTACCAGTTGATTCGTGCACGCCTGCAACTGACCTACGAAGGCACGCCGGGCCTGGGTGCCAAGCGCTTCCGCGCCCTGCTGGACGAAAACCCCAACCTGGATGCGGCGCGTTACGGCCTGGCACTGGCGCAGATCAAGGGCGGCCAGCTCAACGAGGCCCGCGAGAGCCTCAAGCCCTTGCTCGCCAAGGCACCCAACGACATCACCTACAACCTTGCGCAGATCGACCTGGACGTCACCAACAACCGCCTGGCCGATGCCCAGCAACGGGTGGAGAAGATGCGAGCCCTGTACCCGGGCAACTACCCGCTGCAGCAGTCACGCATCGACCTGCTGCTCAAGCAGAACCGCCCGGCCGAGGCAGAGAAGGCGCTGGATGCGCTGCTCAAGAATCGGCCGCAAGACCCGGATGTCTGGTATGAGGTGGCGGAGGTTCGCGGCCTGTCGGGCAACACAATCGGCCTGCACCAGGCTCGCGCCGAGTACTTTGCCCTGGTGGGCGACTTCGACCAGGCCTTGCAGCAGCTCGACTACGCCAAGCAGCGGGCGGGCAACAACTTTGTGCTGTCGTCGAAGATCGATGCCCGTCAGCGCGAGCTGATGGAGCAGCAGCGGATGGTCAAGGACATGATGCGCTGACACGCATCAAGGTAGCGCGCACACCATATCGCGGGTCAGCCCCGCCCCCTTGTGGGAGCGGGCTCGACCCGCGATGCTGCTTTCAGGCGTTGCCGGAGAGCTTGAGCCGCGCCGCCTGGGTGAAGTCCAGCATGCGCTTGAGTGGCTTGAGTGCCTGCGGGATAAGCGCCGGCTCGACGAAGATCTCGTTGCTGCCCTCGCGCAGGCACTGCAAGGTGCGCTCAAGCGTGTTCATCGCCATCCACGGGCAGTGCGCGCAACTGCGGCACGCCGCGCCGTTGCCGGCAGTGGGCGCCTCGACGAAGACCTTGTCCGGGCACAGCTGCTGCATCTTGTAGAAAATGCCGCGGTCGGTGGCCACGATGAAGGTCTTGTTCGGCATGCGCTGCGCAGCCGCAATCAGCTGGCTGGTGGAACCCACCGCATCGGCCAGGTCGATCACCGCCTCTGGCGACTCGGGGTGCACCAGGATCGCCGCGTCCGGGTACAGCGCCTTCATGTCCAGCAACTGACGCGACTTGAACTCCTCGTGAACGATGCAGGCACCGTCCCACAGCAACATGTCGGCGCCGGTGTTCTTCTGGATGTAACGGCCCAGGTGCTGGTCAGGCCCCCAGATGATGGTCTCGCCGTTGTCCATCAGGCTTTCGACGATCTCCAGCGCACAGCTGGAGGTCACCACCCAGTCGGCCCGCGCCTTGACCGCCGCCGACGTGTTGGCATACACCACAACGGTGCGCTCGGGGTGCTTGTCGCAGAACGCCGAAAAGTCCTCCACCGGGCAACCCAGGTCGAGCGAGCAGGTAGCCTCCAGGGTCGGCATCAGCACGCGCTTTTCGGGGTTGAGGATCTTCGCCGTCTCACCCATGAAGCGTACACCGGCCACCACCACGGTCTTGGCCGGATGCTGGTTGCCGAAACGGGCCATCTCCAGCGAGTCGGACACGCAACCGCCGGTCTCCTCGGCCAGGGCCTGGATCACCGGATCACAGTAGAAGTGGGCCACCAGCACGGCGTCCTGAGCCTTGAGCTCGGCGGCGATGGCGGCACGGTAGTCAGCCTCTTGCTCGGGCGTCAGCGGCTTGGGCTGCTTGGCGTCGAGGTGGGCCTGGACCAGAAGGCGTTCGGAAATCTGGGTCATGTTCGCAAGACCTGCAGGCGCTAGTGCGCGTAAGTCGAGTGTATCACCGAGCCCTGGCAAATCGGATAACGGTTCAGCCTGTACGACAGAACCAAAGACCCTCTGCGGCCTCGGGTTTTATGGGTTGCCGAAGGCTACAGATAATCGAATGAATTCTAAAGGGTTTTTTGCCAAACCAGGCTGGCGGGGCAAGCCCGCCAGCCCAGCGGTCAGTTGCCTGCCGGTTGCAGGCCGCCGAGGCTGGACATCACCAGCGCGGCGAACTCTTCAACGGTCATCTTCTGCCCGTTGAAGGCCACCTGGCCATCGGCATAGTGCAGGTTGGCAATGATGTCATTGCCCTTGAGCGTGGCCAGCTTGGAATACAAGGCCATCTGCCCGACCATCTCGCCGGCCATTGCGGCCTGCTTGACCTGCGCCTCGTCCTGCCCTTCCAGGCTGGCCTGCAAGGCTGCCAGGTCACCGATCATCGGCTTGGACAGCGACAAGCTGCTCTGCAGTTTCTCGATCATCTGGCGCACCAGCTGATCGGAAGGCAGGTCGGCCGACGTCGGCTTGGCCAGGTCCAGGGTGAGGTTGAAGCGACTTTCACCGTTGGCGGTCTTGAAGGAAAGGTCCTCCACGGCCACCTGAGGCTTGCCCGCCAGCAACTGCATCATCTGCACCTGCATCAGCGCCTGCTCTTCGGCATTCAGCTCCAGCTCGGGCGGTTGGCCGGCAGCGGCCGTCTCCTGCAACTGGGGCATGTGCTTCTCATAGATCGCCATGATCGCCTGCAGCGCAGGGATATCGAAGCGGTTGACCGCCACCACCAGTTGCCCGCCGCCCACGGCCTTGCCGTCATAGGTGATGGCGTCGACCTTGTAGGCGGCCCTGGCATCGACCTTGTCGCCGTTGACCTTGTAGGTGTTGCGTTGCTCCACACCCTTGACGGTCAGCGGTACCTGGCGATCGCCAAAGGTGAAGGCGCTGTCGTCCAGGGTCACGTCGGCCTGGCCTTCATAGAAGTCGTAGGGCGTCAGGGTGAGGTCTGCAACCAGTTTCAGGCCCTTGAGGTCGAACTTGAGCGGCGGCGTCTCGCTATCGACCATCGACACCTGCAAGGTGCCCATGGTGCCGTCGAGCTTGAGGCGCTTGCCTTCGAAGTCGCCGCTCATGCCCAGGTCGAAGCCGGAGAACTTCACCGACGAACCGTCCTTGGCGATGTCCAGGGGCATCAGCCTCAACGTGCCGTCATACGACTGGTCATAGCCCAGGCTGAACTCGCCCTGCACCGGCGAGACATCACCGCTGGCCGCATACCACTCGGCTGTGGTGGCATCCTTCTCGATCGAGGTGCTGGATGCCGCCATCACCGGCATCAGCTTGAATGCCTTGACCCGCTGCCAGGGAAACGGCCCGTGCTCGATGCGATCGACCAGGGTCAGTTCCAGATTGCTCGGCTCATCGCCCAGCTCCAGGTTCTGCACGGTGAACCTGTAACGCGCGACACTGCTGAACAGGTGTTGCTCCAGCGATACCAGCTCAAGCCGCGCCGTGGCACCCAGGCCCTTGAACGACTTTTGCATCTGCAGATTGGACTGTGCGGTAGCGTGCTCCAGCACGCCAGGCAACTGCTTGCCCGTATACCACGCCCCGGCCGTGCATACGGCCGCTACGGCGACGGCAAGCCCGCACACCACTCCCAGTGTTTTCTTCATGAATTGATCCGTTTGCTATCCATATTGAGGTGAAGCGATGTTACTCGTTGACGTCCATGAACTCCCGCGCCCAGACGATGTAGTCGCCGGGTACGGTGTAGGTATGGGTGAGTTCGGTGGCACTGAGGTCCGAGGCGCTGCTGGTGATGCGGCGCTGCTCGCGCAGGCAGTCGTAGGTGGCCTTGATCGCGGCGAAGTAGGCGCCATGGCCATCCACGGCGATACGCACGCCTAGCTCGGCCAGACGCGTGTCGTCGTGCAGCTGCGGGTTGCCGTAGGTCACCAGCATCAGCGGCACGCTGACGTGGCGGGCAATCTCTTCGAGGTGATCGAAATCGCGAATGCCGACCATGCACACGCCGTCGGCGCCAGCATTCTGGTACGCGACCACGCGGGCAATGACTTCTTCGACCGGGATCAGCGCGGCATTGGTGCGCGCGATGATCGACAGCTCCTGGTCGACGCGAGCCTCCAGGGCAGCGCGGATCTTGCCCACGCCTTCGTCGATGCTGATCAGGTCGGTGGACTTGCGCCCGAACTGGGCAGGCAGCAGGGTGTCTTCGATGGTCAGCGCAGCCACGCCGGCGCGCTCGAGCTCGGTGACGGTGCGCATCACGTTCAGCGCGTTGCCGTAGCCGTGGTCGGCGTCGGCGATCACCGGCAGCTGCGCGACACGCCCGATGCGCGTGGCCTGCTCGGCAAATTCACTCAAGGTGATCAGGGCAAAGTCCGGAGCCGCCAGCACCTGTAACGAAGCCACCGAGCCGCCCAGGATGCCGACTTCGAAGCCGAGGTCGGCGGCGATTCGCGCAGACATCGGGTCGAACACGGAAGCCGTGTGATAGCAGACCGGGGAGGCCAGGAGTTTACGAAAGGCACGGCGCAAATCTTGGTGGGAGGCTCTAGGCATGATCATTCCAGTTTCTTCATCTTCATTCTGGAGGAGAACATACCATTCCTGCCCGACACTCCGACAGTCGCCAGACCCGAACCCAAACAAAAATAAGCGAACAGAAAACGAAAACGCCCCCCCTCCAGAAGCCCTGCACGCGCTGCCCCCCCTCATTCTGAGGGAGAGACCAGTCGCGGCTTGCAGGGCTGTCGAGAGTGACCGCCCAAGGGCAATCTCAGACCGAGGCCACGATGAAGGTGCGCTTGAACGGGAACAGCGTGCGCCCGTCGTCCTCACGCGGGTAGTGCGCTTCCAGAAGCCTGAGGTACTTGCGCAGAAAGGCCTCACGGTCCTCGTCATCCAGGGAGCTGAGCACCGGGCGCAGTGCCGAAACCTTGACCCAGTCGAACACCGGCGACTGGCCTTCGACCACCTGCAGATGCTCGGTTTCCCAGATATCCAGCTTGCTGGTAAGCGGCGCCAGCAACCGGTAGTAGCAGTCCAGGGACAGGACATTGCGCGCCGACATGAACTTGCGCAGCTCCAGCGTGCCGATCACCCGGCCCGCAGGCCCGCATTCGCTCAGGGCCCTGAGCATCAGGTGGTACCAGGGTGCATCCCGCCAGTTGGGCATGTGCAGCGCCAGGTAGCCGCCGGCGTGCAGATTGCCGAGCAGCCGCGGCAGCAGGTTTTCGTGGTCCTCCATGAAATGCAGCACGGCAGCGGCGAACAGCAGGCTTGCCGGCTGCTTGGGCTCCCACTGGCCTATGTCGCTGTTCAGCCATTGGGCATTGACCGGCAGGGCTCGGGCCTCGGCGAGCATTTCTGCCGAGCTGTCGACGCCGAACAACTGTGCCTCCGGCCAGCGTTCGGCCAGCAGCCGGGTGGCGATTCCGGTACCACAGCCCAAATCATAGATGGACGCTGGTGCCTGCAACGGCAGGTGATCGAGCAGCTCGATCACCGGACGCTCCCTCAAACGCGAAAACTGCTGATAGCCTTGCGGGTCCCAGGTCGTACTCCCGCGCAGACCCTGTTGCTGTTTTACAAGCATTGCCACGTTCCTCTCGCTCCATGCGATCAATATTGCCGTCCAAGATTGTTCAACACCCTCAACACCAGCGCGATACCACGTCGCGTTTGCGGCTCGCGCAGCAGTTGCACCAGGCCCAGCAGGCTTGGTGGCTGGGTATCGCTGCTCTGCGCCTGCGCCATGCGCAGCGCGTTGCCCACGGTCCAGGTCAGGGCTGTCACGTCCTCGAACCCATGGGCCAGCTTGTCCACCATCGCGGTGTCGAGCAGGTCGACCAGGTCGGACCCCAGCGACAGCAAGTCGATGATGTTGTCCATGCGACCACTGACCAGCAGCGGTTCGAGTTTTTTCATCAGGGCATCAACGCCCGGGTGAGCAAGGTGTTCCACGGTAGGCTCGAAGGTTTCCATATCGACGTACTCCTGCACCGCTCGACTCAGATCATTCCACGGGCAACCGCCCAGTAGAGGCCCCGGTTGAATCCATTGCGCAACAGGCCGCCCAGCTTGGTCGGCGGGGTGGGCACCACATCCTGCTGGTAGTTGTAGGTCAGTGGCATGCCGGCGTTGAGGCCCATCTGCGCAACGGCCTGGACCTTCCCGTCGTAGACGGCGCAGGGGGTGCCCAGGCGAATCTCGCCGGCGATGTTGTTGGCCACCACCGGTGCCTGGTTATGGCAGGCACCGCCCGCCTTGCTGATGGGCAGGTCCATGGTGTCGCCGATCACGTAGACGTTCTCCAGGCCGTAGACCTGCAGGGTCTCGTGGTTGGTCGGCAGCCAGCCCTCGTTGTTGGGGGCCTGGGACGCACCGCTCTGTATCACCGCGTCCACTGCACGAATGGGTGGGGTCGCCATCAGGATGTCGAACGGCTGCGCCTGGCCTTCGGCCGAATAGGCAATACGTTGATCCGGGTCCACGCGGTCCAGGGTGAAGCCACGCTGAAACCTGATGTTCTTCTGTTCAAAAAGGGTGGGCAACAGTTCTCCGGTTGGCCGCTGCATGAACAGACAGTTTCTGAGCAATTGCGCAGTGGTCGGATAGGTATAAACAATTTCAATGTTATTGCGAACACCGCGACGGCGCAGCAAGTCATCCAGCATCAAGGTAGTTTCCACCGGCGCAATACCGCACTGGTGCGGAACATTGGGCGTCTGTGGGAAAGAAACGGATATGAAGATGCGCCCTTTTTCAATCGTCATCAGACGTTGCGCCAATTGTCGCGCCGCCTTGTATTGATAGAAATGATCCCCCGCCTCCTGCAGCCCCTCGATGCGCTCGGGAGCGGGTACGCAGCCCGTCGCGATCACCAGAAAGTCATAGCCCACGCGCCTTCCAGAGCGGGTGTGCAGGGTTTGCCCGGTGAAGTCGAAGCGGGTCACCTCCTCCACCTGGAAGTCGATTTCAGGTCGCAACAGCGAACGCTCGGGCCGTTTCAGGTCTTCCTGGAAATAGCTGTTGAAGGCAACGTACATGAAGGCAGGTTTGTAATAATGATCCGGCGAATTCGACAGCAGTTTGACCGTGACCTGGTGTTTGAGTATTTCCGGGTAAAGTTGTCTGACCAATTGATTGGCGAGCATCGTGCCGCCTACACCTCCCCCCACGACGACAATAGTTTTAGACATAGCCCCACTCCCTGGCTGGTTTTGAATCCATGCCAAGTACCATAGCAATTATAAAAAAATGCCATATACAGAATCGCTATAGCAAAACAGACATTAATTGCTGTTTCAAAAAAATATTACCCTTCCACCGGTGAAACTCTGCCCACTTAGCATTATTCCTTGGCACAGGCAGACTCTCCTCTGCCGCTGGCTGCTTTGTGTGAAATTTTATTAACGTTTCAATTTTCACGCCTGATTGCTGTTGACTTCGCTCCCCCTCCTGAGTAAATTGCGCGGGCCGGAAATCCGGCCTTTTTTCAACTCACCAAAGAAGCCAATGGACATAGTATCTAGACGCTGTCTGGTCATTGCCGCTGCGCAACGCCAGGCACTTAACCCTGAAAATGACGGGACTCGACTCCGCGGTCGGGTAAGCTGCGCTAGGGCTTGATGCTCCAACGTGGCTTGCCTCCCCGGTTCGTCCGGTCGCGAGGCACACGTTATGTACTTCACTTCTTCTGCAATACCGGGCGTACGCGCCTTCACTTCAGCCCTGCGGGCCAGGCTTCTGCGCGCGCCCAGGCTGCCCGTGCGTGCGCCAAGGCTCCTCTGCGACTCCCCTGCCAGCAGCGCCTTGCGGGCCCGTTGGCGCGTCTGCTCCACAAGCGGCCAACGCCAGCAGCGCTGGAGCCTGGACGACAGTCAGGACCCACCGAGTCGGGGCGCCGCCCTGTTTCTGCAGCACGCCTGATCCAGGTTTGCATGCATTCGGGGTGCGTACTTCCCCTTGAATAAACGGCAACTTTGCGCTTATTAAAAAACGAATTTCCTAGTTGGAAAATTCGCCGGCACTTTATTGCCTTCGCATTAATAAAAATCTGTGGAGCACATTATGGAAGAGGCCAGTAGTCGGTTCGCTGCCTGTGCACGTTCATTCAACAGGCAGCGAACGTCACCGCTAAAGATTCCACTCTTCGAATCGATCGCCTGCCCGCGACTCGACATACTTTCACTCGCCTATGATTAGTTGAGTTGTCGGTGTGTCGTGCCGCGAGCAGGCGGCAGGAGCACAGACCATGACTGTAAAAAACCCAACACCCCGCCACACCCACCCCACCCGTGACAGCAACAAGCTGTCGATGCGCGCCGCGCGCGAGGCCCAGAACGGCCTGGCCGTTACCCTGGCCAACGTCAACTCCAGCCCCGCCGGTCTCACCGAAGAAGAAGCCCAGGGCCGCCTGCAACGGGACGGCCACAACGAAGTCGCCCATGACCGTCCGCCCCATGCACTGGTGCAGTTGCTGCACGCTTTCAACAACCCCTTCATCTATGTGCTGATGACCTTGACGGGTATCAGTTTCTTCACCGACTTCTGGCTGCCGCTGCAGGCCGGCGAAGAAACCGACCTGACCGGCGTGATCATCGTGCTGGTGATGATGTTGGCGAGCGGCGTGATGCGTTTCTGGCAGGAACACCGATCGGCCAAGGCCGCCGAAGCCCTGAAGGCGATGGTGCGCACCACCGCAGCCGTGCTGCGGCGCGAGCAGCTAGGGGCCCAGGCGCGGGTTCGAGAACTACCCATGCGCGAACTGGTGGTGGGCGACATCATCCAGCTGTCTGCCGGCGACATGATCCCCGCAGACATTCGCCTGATCGAGTCCCGCGACCTGTTCATCAGCCAGGCGGTACTGACCGGCGAAGCCTTGCCAGTGGAAAAGTACGACACCCTGGGTGCGGTGCAGGAAAAATCCGCCAAGGCCCAGGCCGCCGACCAACAGGACCTGCTGGACCTTCCCAACATCTGCTTCATGGGCACCAACGTGGTCAGCGGGACCGCCACGGCCGTGGTGGTCGCCACCGGGGCTCGTACCTATTTCGGCTCACTGGCCCGCTCCATCGTCGGCTCCCGCGCGCAGACCGCCTTCGACCGCGGGGTCAACAGCGTGAGCTGGCTGCTGATCCGCTTCATGCTGGTGATGGTACCCATCGTGCTGCTGATCAACGGCTTCACCAAGGGGGACTGGGCCGAAGCCTTCATGTTCGCCCTGGCGGTAGCGGTTGGCCTGACCCCGGAAATGCTGCCGATGATCGTCAGCGCCAACCTGGCCAAGGGTGCGGCCGCCATGGCCAGGCGCAAGGTAGTGGTCAAGCGCCTGAACGCGATCCAGAACTTCGGCGCCATGGACGTACTGTGCACCGACAAGACCGGCACCCTGACCCAGGACCGCATCATCCTCGAACACCATGTCGATGTCGGCGGCAACCGCTGCGACGAGGTGCTGCAACTGGCCTGGCTCAACAGCCACCACCAGAGCGGCATGAAAAACCTCATGGACCGCGCCGTGGTCAGTTTCGCCGAGGACAATCCGCAGTTCACCCCTCCGGCAGCCTGGCGCAAGGTCGATGAACTGCCCTTCGACTTCGTACGTCGGCGCCTGTCGGTGATCCTGGCCGATGCCAGTGGTGGTCACCTGCTGGTGTGCAAGGGCGCCGTGGAAGAGATGCTGGAGACCGCCAGCCGGGTCCGCCAGCAGGGCACTGCCGTAAGCCTGGATGCCGAGCGCCGTTCGGCCCTGCTCAAACTCGCCGAGACCTATAACCGCGACGGCTTTCGCGTGCTGCTGGTGGGTACCCGCCAAATAGCCGCAGGCCAGACGCAGAGCCAGTACAGCGCCAGCGATGAGCGCGAGCTGATCATCGAAGGCTTGCTGACCTTCCTCGACCCGCCCAAGGAAAGCGCCGGCCCGGCCATCGCCGCACTGCGCGACAACGGCGTGACGGTCAAGGTACTCACCGGCGACAACCCCACCGTTACCGCCAAGATCTGCCGGGAAGTGGGCCTGGAGGCAGGCGAGCCGCTGCTGGGCCGCGACATCGAGCACATGGACGATGAGGTGCTCGCGCGCCGGGTGGAAGAGCGCACGGTGTTCGCCAAGCTCACGCCACTGCAGAAGTCCCGCGTACTCAAGGCCCTTCAAGCCAACGGCCACACCGTCGGGTTTCTGGGTGACGGGATCAACGACGCCCCTGCCCTGCGCGACGCCGACGTCGGCATCTCGGTGGACAGCGGCACCGACATTGCCAAGGAGTCGGCAGACATCATCCTGCTGGAAAAGAGCCTGATGGTACTGGAGGAAGGGGTGATCAAGGGTCGCGAGACCTTCGGAAACATCATGAAGTACCTGAACATGACCGCCAGCTCCAACTTCGGCAACGTGTTCTCGGTGCTGGTCGCCAGTGCCTTCATCCCCTTCCTGCCGATGCTGGCGATTCACCTGTTGCTGCAGAACCTGATGTACGACTTCTCCCAGCTGGCGCTGCCATGGGACAAGATGGACAAGGAGTACCTGGCCAAGCCACGCAAATGGGATGCCCGGAACATCGGGCGGTTCATGCTGTGGATAGGGCCAACCTCATCCATTTTCGACATCACCACCTTCGCGCTGATGTGGTACGTGTTCGCCGCCAACAGCGTGGAAATGGCCAGCCTGTTCCAGTCGGGCTGGTTCATCGAAGGGCTGCTGTCCCAGACCCTGGTGGTGCACATGCTGCGCACCCGCAAGATCCCGTTCATCCAGAGCACTGCAGCCTTGCCGGTAATGCTGGCGACGGGGCTGGTGATGGCGCTGGGAATCTACGTGCCCTTCTCGCCGCTGGGCAGCATGGTCGGCCTGGTTCCGCTGCCGTGGGAATACTTCCCTTGGCTGGTGGGCACACTGCTTAGCTACTGCGTGGTCGCCCAGACCATGAAGACCTTGTACATCCGCCGCTTCAAGCAGTGGTTCTGAAGAACGTGGCTCAGGGAGAACGCCTATGCGCGTACTGATTTGCGCCGGCCGCCATTACGCCGACAGCCGGGTGTGCCGGCAGGTTCTGGAAGCTTTCCAGCGCCTGCACCCGGTGCAGGTGGTCATCCACGGTGGCAGTCAGTTCCTCGGTGCGCATATCGAGGACTGGGCCCGGGAAAACGCAGCCCACATCGTGCGCTACCCACCCAACTGGCAGCACCACGGCAAACAGGCCGAACGCCTGCGCAACCGCTTCATGCTGGCCGATAGCCGACCGGACATCGTGCTCGCGCTGCCCGGCGGGGCAGACACCGAAGAACTGCTCGACCAGGCCCGAAGCCAGGGCTTGCAGACACTCTCGGCAGGCAACCCGTAGACCGGTGACCCCCTCCCGCGCCAGCTCGCACCCAGCCGAGCTGGCGCGAACGCAATCTCCAGGTCAACCCGCAGATCACGGTTCAGTTGCTGAACAGAGAGGGAAATTCAACAGACGAAAAAAAACCCGCTTTCTCATGGAAAGCGGGTTTTTCGAAATGGTGGGTCGTGTAGGATTCGAACCTACGACCAATTGGTTAAAAGCCAACTGCTCTACCAACTGAGCTAACGACCCGTTGCGTGGGGCGTATAATACTGATTTCCTTAAGGAAATCAACACCCCACCGTAAAAAAAATCAAAAATATCGGGTTGGGTCGGCCACGCCGGCTGCCCGGAAGCCATCTGCACGCAGGCGGCAGCTGTCGCACTTGCCACAGGCACGGCCTTGGTCGTCAGCCTGATAACACGACACAGTGAGGCTGTAGTCGACACCACGCGCCATGCCCGCCTGAACGATCTGCGCCTTGCTCAGGTTCTGCAACGGCGCCTGGATGCGAAAGCCCTGCCCCTCGACACCGGCCTTGGTGGCCAGGTTGGCCATGCGCTCGAATGCCTCGACGAACTCGGGACGGCAATCCGGGTAGCCCGAGTAATCCACCGCGTTCACGCCGATGAAGATATCCCGCGCCTGCAACACCTCGGCCCAGCCCAGCGCCAACGACAGGAACACGGTATTGCGCGCTGGTACGTAGGTCACTGGAATGCCTTCACCCGGCGTCTCGGGTACATCGATGCTGCTGTCGGTCAGCGCCGAACCACCAATACCATCCAGGCTCAGGCCGATCACCTTGTGCTCGACTGCACCCAGGTCACGGGCAACTCGCGCAGCGGCGTCCAGTTCGGCGCGATGACGCTGGCCGTAGTCGAAACTCATGGTATAGCAGCTGTAGCCTTCGGCCTTGGCCATCGCGACCACCGTGGCCGAGTCCAGGCCACCAGACAGCAGGATTACCGCACGTTTATCAGTCATGACATCACTCCCCAATCAGCGTCCCGGCTCGTCGTTCCACAATTGCTTGTGCAACTGCAGTTGAAAACGAACCGGCAAATTATCGGCCACGATCCAGTCGGCCAGGTCGCTGGCCTTGACCTGATGGTGGCTCGGCGAAAACAGCACCTCCCCGGCACGCTTCTCCAGACCATACTGGATCAGCTTGGACACCGCCCAGTCATAGTCTTCACGGGAACAGATGACGAACTTGACCTGATCGTTCGGGGTCAGCAGCTCGATATTCTCGTAGAGGTTGCGGTGCATCTCTTCGGAGCCCGGCGTCTTGAGGTCTACCACCCGGCTGACGCGCTGGTCGACCTTCGAGATGTCCAGTGCTCCGCTGGTTTCCAGCGACACCTCATAGCCGGCGTCGCACAATTGCTTGAGCAAGGGGATGGCGTTGGGTTGGGCCAATGGCTCACCGCCAGTGACGCACACGTAACGCGGGCGAAAACCAGCCACCTGCTCGAGAATCGAGTCGAGGCTGCGCACGGTGCCACCACTGAAGGCATAGGCACTGTCGCAATACTGGCAACGCAAAGGGCAGCCGGTGAGACGTACAAATACCGTGGGCAGCCCAGCGGTACGCGTTTCACCCTGCAAAGAGTAAAAAACTTCGGTAATTCGTAATGTGTCTTGCATAGTCGCCACGGGCGTAACAGCTAAACAGGCTGTCCGCCTCCGTCAGGCACTGCAGCGAACCCGGCATCGCGTAGTTCGCAGCAGCGTGTGTCAATAAAAGGGCATCGATTCTAACGAAAAAACCCGCGACTAGCGCGGGTTTCTTCCAGGCGGGCAGTTCAGAGCTTCTGCAGGTCGCGCTGGGCCAACTGTGCGGCGGAGGTACCCGGGTACTGGGTGACCACCTGCTGCAGAATACCCTTGACCCGGTCGGTGTGACCCAGGCGGCGCTCGACATCGGCCAGCTTGTACAGCGAGTCCGGCACCTTGCTGTGCTTCGGATACAGCTGGCTGACCTTGGCAAACGCCTGGCCGGCGCCCTGCAGGTCGCCCTTGGCAAGGTTCACTTCACCCAGCCAGTACTGGGCATTGCCGGCGTACTGACTGTTGGGGTACTTGCGCAGGAAGGCATTGAATGCCTGGCTGGCCTTGTCGAAATCCTTGGCCTTGATCAGGTCGAAAGCAGCGTCGTAATAGAGCTTTTCTTTCGCCGGGTCGCCAGGTTCGCTACTGGCCGCAGGGGCGGTGGCCGCGCCTGCAGCGGCACCGGCGGCTACATCACCACCGGTGGAGGAATTCTCGGGAGTTGCAGCGGGTGCACCGCCGGCTCCGATACGCCGATCCAGGTCCTGGTAACGCTCCAGGCCTTCCTGTTTCAGGCGGGCTACATCGTTTTGCAGTTCTTCGATCACGCCTTGCTGACGCGAAATCTGATCCTGCATCTGCTGCAATTGCATGAACAGCTGACCCTGCGCCGAGGCAGGGGCCGAAACCCCTCCCCCGGCGTAGGCGCCGCTCGTACCATAACCCGCTGGCGGATAACTGCTTGCGCCGTTATAGCCAGCGTTGTCATCAACAACAGGAACCTCGGCCCAGGCCACGAGTGGCAGGGCGAGAGCCAGGACGGTTACAGCACGGCGGCACGTTCGCATATCGAATTACTTACGCAGTTCGACGCGACGGTTCTGAGCCCAGGATTGCTCGTCGTTACCGGTAGCAACTGGACGCTCTTCGCCGTAGGAAACCAGTTCCAGTTGGGCTGGGGAAACGCCTTGCAGTACCAGGTAGCGCTGTACGGCTTTAGCACGACGCTCGCCCAGGGCCATGTTGTATTCGCGAGTACCACGCTCGTCGGTGTTGCCTTCCAGGACGACGCGAGCGCCATTGCCTTTCAGGTCTTTGGCGTGAACGTCCAGAGCGCGCATGGCTTCTGGCTTCAGGTCCGAGCTGTCGTATTCGAAGTAGAAGGTGGTGATTGCGCGCAGAGCGGCTTCTTCGCTCAGGGAACCGTCAACAGCACCGGTGTTAGCGCCGTAACCAGCGTTTGGATCAACAGCGCCTTCACCAGCGTTGTCGCCGCCCTTGGAGGAGCAACCTACAGCTACAGCCATGGCCAGAGCCAGCGCAGCAAACTTACCAAACTTCAGCATTTCCATCGTGAAACTCCTAATGAACCCCAATGTGTTAAGTGTTACGTAAAGCGCCGCGTCAGTTCAGGTAAGGGGACCAGGACGGTTCTCTGACTTCGCCTTGAGCGGTAGGAAGCGGGAGCCTCACGCGTCCGTTGAGAGAGACGAGCATCAAGACTCCCCGGCCCTGCTGGCGGGTGGCGTAGATTAGCATGGTGCCGTTGGGCGCAACAGTGGGTGACTCATCAAGACTTGTTTCAGAGAGGATTTTTACACTTCCTCGCTGCAAATCCTGCGCGGCCACCTTGAAGTTGGTGAAACCTTGCTGGCGATGAATCATTACCAGGGTCTTTTCATCCGCCGACAGTTTAGGGTTGGCGTTGTAGTTACCCACGAAAGTTACACGCTCGGCACCACCACCCGAAACGTTGGTTTTGTAGATCTGCGGCTTGCCGCCACGATCCGACGTGAAATAGATGGTCGAACCATCCTTGCCCCAGAACGGCTCGGTGTTGATACCCGGGCCGGCCGTGACACGCGACATCTGGCGCGAAGCCATGTTCATCACATAGATGTCAGGGTTGCCGTCCTTGGACAGCACGAACGCCAGGCGCGAACCATCGGGCGACCAGGCTGGTGCACCGTTGAGGCCTTCGAAGTTGGTGATCTGCTCACGACGGCCAGTGTCGATGTGCTGTACGAAGATACGCGGACGACGCTGTTCGAACGACACATAGGCAATACGCTTGCCGTCTGGCGCGAAGCGCGGCGACAGGATCGGCTCGCGCGACTGCAGCAGGGTCACGGCGCGGGCGCCGTCGTAGTCCGAACGCTGCAACGTGTAACGAGTGTTGTCCTTGGAGAAGCGTTCGGCGGTGACGTACAGCATGCGCGTGGAGAACGCACCCTTGATGCCGGTGAGTTTCTCGAACGACTGGTCGGCAATGTAGTGCGACATGTCACGCAGCTGGTCGGTAGTGCCCGAGACGCTGCCGGTCAGCACTTGCTGCTCGGTGGCGACGTTGAACAGCGCATATTGCACCTGCAGGCGACCGCCCGCTGGCACGATGCTGCCTACCATCACGTACTGGGCGCCCAGGGCCTTCCAGTCGCGGAAGATGACTTCGCTGGCCTGGCTAGGCTGGCTGATCATGTTCTGGCGCGGAATCGGCGCATAGTAGCCGGAGTTGCGCAGGTCATTGCCAATGATATCGGCCATGTCCTCGGGCAGCACACTGCCACCCTGCAGGGCGAACGGCACGACCGCGATCGGCGTGGCACGGTCACTGCCGCTGGTGACCAGGATGTTCTTTTCTTCTGCAACGGCCATCCCTGCTGCGCAGCAGAGAACGACCAGCAGTCCTCTAAGAAGGTTAATCACAAGGCTAGATCCTCAGGTGTGAATGTCATCTTGAATGAACGATAGGGATTGAATTCGCTCGGTTTCAAGCCCTGCATTTCGGTCAGGCGGCCAATGTTCTTGACCGCTGCTACCGCAGAGGCATCGAACGGACCATCACCACTGGAGCGTGCAACGCTCACCGTGGTCACGGTGCCATCGGGCAACATGCCAATCTGCAGGACCACCGTCATGTTCTTGCGTGCAGAAGGTGGGCGCGCCCAGCCTTCGGCTGCGCGGGCACGTATCAGGTCGTCGAAGTCGCCGGCCACCTGGTCACCCTGCTCGTCGGCCAGCGCCTGCTGCCGTTCGGTGGAGTCGGACAACAGCTCGGCCAGGGCCTGGGCTTTCTTGTCTTCCGCCGCCTTGCGCGCCGCTTCTGCTGACTTCTTCTTGGCCGCATCGGCTGCGGCTTTCTTCTTGGCATCCTCGGCGGCCTTTTTCTTGGCCTCTTCGGCTGCCGCTTTTTTCTTCGCATCCTCGGCTGCCTTTTTCTTGGCATCCTCGGCGGCTTTCTTCTTGGCGTCTTCAGCGGCCTGCTTCTTGGCCTCTTCTGCTGCCTGTTTCTTGGCCTCTTCCTCGGCTTTCTTCTTGGCGAGGTCGGCCTGCTGTTTCTCTTCGACCTTCTTGGCTTCCTCGGCTTTCTTGGCCGCGTCGGCCTTTTTGGCCTCGTCGGCTTTCTTGGCCTCGTCGGCCTTCTTGGCTTCGGCCGCCTCGCGGGCTTCTTCGGCCTTTTGAGCCGCCTCTTCTTTCTTTTGTTCCGCAGCCTTCACCGCTTCCTGCTTCTGCTGCTCGACCTTCTTCTGTTCCATCTGCTCGACTTCGGTCTGACGCGCCGCGGTTTTCTTCGCTTCACCCGCAATCTTCTGATTGGTCTGGGTGGTGGCCTGACTTTTGGACTTCAGCTGGTACAGGGTCGCCTGGACAATAGGCTTGGCCGGCGGCAGTTCCGGGGTCATGGCAAAGCTGACGAACAGCATGCCGAACACCAGAACGTGCAGCGCGATGGCCCAGACGCTGGGCCAGAAATAGCTTTCCGAGGCGGATGGCTCTCGCTGTTGCATCAGGGCGCCTCGGTAATCAGGCCAACGTTACCGACACCGGCCTTCTGCAACCCGCCCATGGCGCCCATCACCGCGCCATAGTCGACGGCTTTGTCGCCACGGATGAACACCTGGGTCTGTTTGCCCTGGTCACGTCCGGCCGCGATGATCTTGGTCACCGCGTCGGTCATTTGCGGCAAGGTCATGGCCTTGTCCATCTGCTTTTCGGTGTCGACTTCGCTGCCAAGGTTCCAGAAATAGGTCTTGTCGGCCTTGATCGAAATGGTAAGGATCTGGACGTTGTTGTCCTGCGGCAAGGCTTCGCTGGAAACCTTGGGCAGGTCGACCTTCACGCCCTGGTTGAGCATCGGTGCGGTCACCATGAAGATGACCAGCAGTACCAACATCACATCGATGTAGGGCACCACGTTCATCTCCGCGACCGGCTTGCGTTTGTGTCGAACTCGAGCCATGGGCTTTTACCTGATCACTCTTCGCTGGTGTGCACTTTACGGTGCAGGATGGCCTGGAACTCGTCGGCGAACGTGTAGTAGCGGCCGATCAAGACTTCACTGCGTGCAGCGAAACGGTTGTAGGCAATAACTGCCGGGATTGCGGCGAACAGGCCGATCGCGGTGGCGATCAGTGCCTCGGCGATACCCGGAGCCACAGTGGCCAGGGTCGCCTGCTGGGCCGAAGCCAAGCCGCGGAAGGAGTTCATGATGCCCCATACAGTACCGAACAGACCGATGTACGGGCTGGTGGAACCGACGGTGGCGAGGAACGGCAGGCTCTGTTCGAGCTTCTCTTCTTCACGCGAGATGGCCACGCGCATGGCCCGGCCAACGCCTTCCATCACGGCGTCAGGGTCGACACCCGGTTGCTGGCGCAGGCGCGAGAACTCCTTGAAGCCGGCACGGAAGACCTGCTCCACACCCGAGTCCGGGTCCGGGTTGCTGCCGGCCTGGCGGTACAGCTTGGACAGGTCGATACCCGACCAGAAGCGCTCCTCGAAGCTTTCCAGCGCACGACGACCGGCACGCAGCATGGTGCTGCGCTGAAAAATCATGATCCACGAGGTCACCGATGCGGCCACCAGAATCAGCATGACCAGCTGCACCACGATGCTGGCATTACTGACCAGGCTCCACATGGAGGTATGGTCGACGACGTTAGCTTCCACGCTTAATCTCCTGCAATTGTTTGGTTACCCGCACCATCCGCCGCCACAAAGGCTGCACGCAGCTCGGAAGGAATGGCCCGGGGTTTGAACGTATCGGCGCGCACACAGGCCACCAGGAACTGCCCCTCGCAGAGCAGCGTTGCATCACGCTCGCGCCAGACCTGCTGCACGAAGCGCAGGCTGGCACGATTCAATTCAAGCACTTGTGCGGTGACCCGCAATTCATCGTCCAGGCGGGCCGGCGCGTGGTAGCGCGCCTCGCTGGAATGAACGACGAACAAGGTGTTCTGTTCTGCCATCGCAGACTGGGCAAAGCCCAGCTCGCGCAACCGCTCGGTGCGGGCACGCTCCATGAATTTCAGATAATTGACGTAATACACCACGCCGCCCGCATCGGTGTCCTCGTAATAGACGCGACAGCGATGTGCGAACGACTCAACCCCATTTTGCGCGCGCATACTCTAGTGCTAACTCCTCAGCTTGCCAATCCGCCCCACCAACTGTTTTTAACGGATTATGTCGTATTGCCAGCGCGACTCATGCGTGTCCGCCGATAGGACCACGAAAACGCCGGATAAGTCTGTCATTCATCGGCCAGGTCGGAAAAACCCTCGCCGTTGACCGACTCGCCCATGCGGCCCGGAATGTTCAGGCCAAAGTGCAGGTAGGCGTGCCGGGTCACCACGCGCCCACGGGGTGTGCGCATGATGTAGCCCTGCTGGATCAGGTAGGGCTCCAGCACGTCCTCGATGGTGTGACGTTCTTCGCTGATCGCCGCCGCCAGGCTGTCAACACCCACCGGGCCACCGTCGAACTTCTCGATCATGGTCAGCAGCAGGCGCCGGTCCTGGTGATCGAAACCACGCTCGTCCACGTCCAGCAGGTTCAGCGCCAGGTCGGCGATGGCCTTGGTGATGTCACCTTTGCCACGCACCTCGGCGTAGTCGCGTACACGACGCAGCAGACGATTGGCGATACGCGGGGTGCCGCGGGCGCGCCGGGCGATCTCGAAGGCGCCCTCGTCCTCGATCGGCAGGCCCAGAATCCCGCCCGAGCGGCTGACGATGGTGGCCAGGTCTGCGGTGTTGTAGAACTCCAGGCGCTGCACGATACCGAAACGGTCGCGCAGCGGATTGGTCAGCATGCCGGCGCGGGTGGTTGCCCCGACCAGAGTGAACGGCGGCAAATCGAGCTTGATCGAACGTGCGGCCGGCCCCTCGCCGATCATGATATCCAGCTGGAAGTCTTCCATGGCCGGGTACAGCACCTCTTCGACGATCGGCGAAAGCCGGTGAATCTCGTCGATGAACAGTACATCGTGGGGTTCCAGGTTGGTCAGCAGCGCCGCCAGATCGCCCGGACGCTCAAGGATCGGCCCGGAGGTGCTCTTGATCGAAACGCCCATCTCCTGCGCGATGATGTTGGCCAGGGTGGTCTTGCCCAGGCCCGGCGGGCCGAAGATCAGCGTATGGTCCAGCGACTCGCTGCGCCCACGTGCCGCCTGGATGAAAAGCGCCATCTGCTCGCGCACCACTGGCTGCCCGATGTACTCGTCCAGGCGCAATGGCCGGATCGCCCGGTCCTGGACCTCTTCGCGGTCGCGCCCGGTAGCGGCTATGAGTCGGTCGGCTTCGATCACTTAAATCATCCCCTTGAGGCTGCGCCGGATCAGCTCTTCGCTGCTCAGGCCCTTGGCATCGATGGCCGCCACGGCGCGGCTGGCTTCCTGCGGCTTGTAGCCCAGCGAGATCAGCGCGCTGACCGCATCGGTTTCGGCAGTGGAGGCACTTGCCACCGGCTGCGGGCCGTCGGACACCAGGGTAAACAGGCTTGGCGCGGTTTCCCAGGCCTTGAAGCGGTCCTTGAGTTCGACCAGCAGGCGCTCGGCGGTCTTCTTGCCCACCCCCGGCACCTTGACCAGCGCCGAGGTGTCCTGGGCCTGCACGCAGCGTATCAGGTCGTCGACCTCCAGGCCCGACATCAATGCCAGGGCCAGCTTGGGCCCTACGCCGTTGAGGCGGATCAGCTCGCGGAACAGCTCGCGCTCGCGCTTTTCGTGAAAGCCATACAGCAGGTGCGCGTCTTCACGTACCACCAGGTGGGTGTGCAGCGTCACTGCCTCGCCAACCTTGGGTAGGCGATACAGGGTGGTCATCGGCACCTCGAGCTCGTAGCCCAGGCCGTTGACATCGACAATCAGGTGCGGCGGCTGCTTTTCAGCCAGGGTACCGCGCAAACGTCCAATCACGTTCAGGTCCTTTATCCAGGGCGCCGGGGCGATCGAGCCCGCCATCAGCCGCCATGATTGCAAGCCGGCGGTGGCCGGCAAGCGAAATTGTGTTAACCGATGATGCTATCAGAGCCTTAGGCGGCCACTGCGGCTGCGTGCAGCGCCCAGCCCGTGCGGCACCAGGCTGGAACGGGTATGGGCATGGCACAGGGCGATGGCCAGGGCATCGGAGGCGTCTATCTGCGGCTTCTGGGTGAGCTTGAGCAGGTGCATGACCATCATCTGCACCTGTTCCTTGTTTGCCCCGCCCGTACCGGCGACCGCCTGCTTGACCTGGGTGGCACTATACTCGGCGATCTCCAGGCCCTCTTCGACCCCGGCGACGATGGCGGCGCCGCGCGCCTGGCCGAGCTTGAGCGCCGAGTCGGCGTTGCGCGCCATGAACACCCGCTCGATACCCATGGTCACCGGCCCGTGCAACTGGATGATTTCGCGCACGCTGCGGTATACCACCTGCAGGCGCTCGGGCAGCTCGCCGCTGCCGGTACGGATGCAACCGGAGGCCACGTACTCGCACCCGCGCGCCGTGTGGCGCACCACACCATAGCCGGTAATCCGCGAGCCGGGGTCAATACCAAGAATCAGAGTCATATCGCCTGCGCAACCAGTGGCGCACCGGGGCGCCATTAAAAAGACAGAAGCCGGACCCGTCACGGGCACAAGGTGCCTGCGGACGAATCCGGCCTCGAGTACGCCAGAACTGAACCTTAGCCGAGTTGTTCCATGACTTCGTCAGGAATTTCGGCGTTGGAATACACATTCTGCACATCGTCCAGGTCTTCAAGCATGTCGATCAGCTTGAGCACCTTCTGTGCACCCTCCAGGTCGAGTTCGGCGCTGGTGGTCGGCTGCATGACGATTTCCGCATCCGCAGCCTTGAAGCCGGCAGCCTCCAGGGCAGTACGCACCGCGTAGAAGCTGGCAAACGAGGTGAACACGTCGAACGAGCCATCTTCGTTGCTGACCACGTCGTCGGCATCGGCCTCCATCGCCGCTTCCATCAGCGCGTCTTCATCGACACCGGCGGCAAAGCTGATCTGCCCCTTGCGCTCGAACAGATAGGCCACCGAGCCATCGGTGCCCAGGTTGCCACCGCACTTGCTGAAGGCATGGCGCACGGCCGCGGCGGTGCGGTTGCGGTTGTCGGTCATGGCCTCGACCATGATCGCCACGCCGCCCGGGCCGTAGCCTTCGTAGCTGAGCTCTTCGACATTGTCGGCTTCGGTTGCGCCTGCACCACGGGCCACGGCGCGATCGATGATGTCGCGGCTCATGTTCGCGCCCAAGGCCTTGTCCAGCGCCAGGCGCAGGCGCGGGTTGGAATTCGGGTCACCACCGCCCTGCTTGGCAGCGACGGTCAGCTCACGAATCCACTTGGTGAAGATCTTGCCTCTCTTGGCATCCTGGCGCTCTTTGCGGTGCTTGATGTTCGCCCACTTGGAATGACCCGCCATAACTGACTCCAGAAATCCTTGAAACAAAACCACGCCCCCGCCAGAAGAAAACCTGGCGTGGGCAATCAATTCGGTATGCCGTAACGCAAAGGCGCATCCAAGTGGATGCGCCCCGGGCCCGCTTACTCAGCCTTGGGCTGTTCGCGCAGACGGATGTGCAGCTCACGCAGTGCCTTGGCATCGACCAGGCCTGGGGCCTGGGTCATGACGCACGCCGCGCTCTGGGTTTTCGGGAAGGCGATCACTTCACGAATCGACTGGGCGCCGGTCATCAGCATCACCAGGCGGTCCAGACCGAAGGCCAGGCCACCGTGCGGCGGTGCACCGAACTTCAGCGCGTCGAGCAGGAAGCCGAACTTCTCTTCCTGTTCCGCCGCCTCGATGCCCAACAGGCGGAACACGGCCTGCTGCATCTCTTTGCGGTGGATACGGATCGAACCGCCACCCAGTTCGGTGCCGTTGAGCACCATGTCATAGGCGCGCGACAGCGCGGTAGCCGGGTTGGCCTCCAGCTCTTCAGGAGAGCATTTTGGCGCGGTGAACGGGTGGTGCAGCGCCGTGAAGCTGCCATCGTCGTTCTCTTCGAACATCGGGAAGTCGACAACCCACATCGGTGCCCATTCGCAGGTCAGCAGGTTGAAGTCGTTGCCGACCTTGATGCGCAGCGCGCCCAGGGCTTCGCTGACGATCTTGGACTTGTCGGCACCGAAGAACACGATGTCGCCATCGACCGCGCCCACGCGATCGAGGATCACGTTCAGGTTGGCCTCGGGGATGTTCTTGACGATTGGCGACTGCAGGCCCTCGACGCCCTTGGCGCGCTCGTTGACCTTGATGTATGCCAGGCCCTTGGCACCGTAGATGCCGACGAACTTGGTGTACTCGTCGATACGGCTGCGCGGCATGCTCGCCCCGCCCGGTACACGCAGTGCGGCAACGCGGCATTTCGGGTCGTTGGCCGGGCCGCTGAACACCTTGAAGTCGACCGCTTGCAGCTGGTCGGCCACATCCACCAGTTCCAGCGGGTTGCGCAGGTCAGGCTTGTCCGAACCGTAGCGGCGCATGGCCTCTTCGAAGGTCATGTGCGGGAATTCGCCGAACTCCAGGTCCAGGACTTCCTTGAACAGTTTGCGGATCATGCTTTCGGTCAGGCCCATGATCTCGGTCTCGTCCAGGAAGCTGGTCTCGATGTCGATCTGGGTGAATTCCGGCTGGCGGTCGGCGCGCAGGTCTTCGTCGCGGAAGCACTTGGCGATCTGGTAGTAGCGATCGAAACCGGCCACCATCAGCAGTTGCTTGAACAGCTGCGGCGATTGCGGCAGGGCAAAGAAGCTGCCGGCGTGGGTACGGCTTGGCACCAGGTAGTCACGCGCGCCTTCCGGGGTAGCGCGGGTCAGGATCGGCGTCTCGACGTCGAGGAAGCCGTTTTCGTCAAGGAAGCGACGGATGCTGGTGGTGATGCGCGAGCGCAGACGCAGCTTCTCGGCCATCTCCGGACGACGCAGGTCGATGAAGCGATAGCGCAGGCGGGTCTCTTCACCCACGTCGGAGTACTCGTTGAGCGGGAACGGCGGGGTTTCCGCTTCGTTCAGCACTTCGAGCTCGTAGCCCAGCACTTCGATGGCGCCCGAGGCCATGTTGGCGTTGACTGCGCCTGCAGGGCGCGGACGCACCTTGCCGGTGATCTTCACCACGTACTCGCTGCGCACGCGGTCGGCGGCAGCAAAGCTTTCTGCGCGGTCCGGGTCGAACACGACCTGAGCCATGCCTTCGCGATCACGGATGTCGAGGAAAATCACCCCGCCGTGGTCGCGACGACGATGGACCCAGCCGCAAAGGGTAATTTCCTGACCTTCCAGGCTCTCGTTCAGTTGGCCGCAATAGTGGCTGCGCATCATGATGGTGGTTTCGCTTCTCGTCATTCGTGAATTCGGGTGTGGGCCTTGCCGGCCCCAGGGGGCCCATAGTGCAAGACCCTGGCAGTACAGTTCAACTCAGTCGGCCTTGTCGGCGCCCGCCAGGTTCTTTTTGGTGCCGGTCTTGAAGTCGGTTTCATACCAGCCGGTGCCGCCCAGGCGGAAGCCCGGGGCAGAAATCAGCTTCTTCAGGGCAGGTGCCTGGCAGGCCGGGCAATCGGTCAGCGGCGCTGCGCTGATCTTCTGCAGAACTTCCATCTGGTGGCTGCAGGAACCGCATTGATAGTCGTACAGGGGCATTGGCGTATCTCGTTGACCACTGCGCGGGCCGCGCCACGCAGCAAAAAGCGGGATTATATATGGTTAACCGGGGCTGTGCAGCCCGCCCGCCGTGCCAGCGCACGAATGGTTCAGGGCTTGGCGCCGCCCCCCAGCACGTAGACCACGCAGATCACCCGCACCAAGCCGCTGAAATTCTTGACGCCGCCGTGGCGAAGGTGGACTTCGCGGTCCACATGGGACAGCACCGCATTGACCGTACACCGGTTGGCGGCGGCAATGCGCTCGAGGATTTTCCAGTAGACCTCTTCCAGGCGCAAGCAGGTGGCGAAGCCGTTGAGTCGCACCGAACGCGACAGCGGGCGCGCCAGGCCCATATTGAAATCTGCCTGAAAAGGATCACCAGGGGCCATACGAAGTTGCTCGGCGGTGCATGCACGTTCATTCACGACTCGCGACATATTCATCCCACGCATTGACTGACAGGAAGTTCATCACCGGGATACTTGCTATCCAGGTACCTGCCTATGAAGCGCTGTTCATCGTATTGCAACCAGCAGACCGCGAGCCTGCGCAGCGTAGGAATAACCTTTTAGTTGAGTTCATGTACCACACCTGCTGAAACTGTTCCACGCCGGCCGCAGCACGCAGGAAGTACCCATTAAAAAAGCCCGATTCCTCTAAAGAAAAATCGGGCTTGCGTCTTTCAACAGGCGCCTTTACAGGCGCCGAACACTCACTTGGCCAACAGCGAGCGCAGCATCCAGGCAGTCTTTTCATGGGCCTGCATGCGCTGGGTCAACAGGTCGGCGGTCGGCTCGTCGCTGACTTTGTCCAGCAACGGGAACAGGCTACGCGCGGTACGCACCACGGCTTCCTGGCCATCGACCAGTTGCTTGATCATCTCTTCGGCCGCCGGCACACCTGGCTCCTCCTTGATCGAGGACAACTTGGCGTAGGTGGAATAAGTACCCGGCGCCGGGAAGCCCAGTGCACGAATCCGCTCGGCGATGGCATCGACTGCCAGGGCCAGTTCGTTGTACTGGCCTTCGAACATCAAGTGCAGTGTATTGAACATCGGCCCGGTCACGTTCCAGTGGAAGTTATGGGTCTTCAAGTACAGTACATATGTATCCGATAACAGATGCGACAAGCCGTCAACAATGGACTTGCGATCTTCTTCACTGATACCAATATCAATTGCCATGTACATTTCCTTCCTGTGATGTCAGTTCAACATGCTGGAAGCACTGTACCAAGAGTTGCGCGTGCCTGCAGCTCCGATTGCCGGTCTGGCGTGCGACACAGGGCTGCAGCCGCGCGGCCCGTTTGGCCCGCTGATTTGAGAAGCACCCGGCTTTGCTGTTAAATAGGCACTGTGCCGTCATTGCGCATTTTTTGTGCAATGGCGCATAGGCTGCAGCCACGCTTTGGCGCCTCATCGGTAACCGCGCACCGTGGGTTCAGCTCTTCCTGTGATATGCCTGAATAAAATGTGAGCCAAACCACCATGTTCAAGATCGTTCACCTGTTGACGGGCGCAGCTGCCTTGCTGCTGTCCCTGATTCCTAGCCTGAGGGGCGAAGCTGTCCCTTTCCTGCAACAACCCGATGCCATCTACCTGGCGCTGTTCGGGCTGCTCAACCTGATCCTGGTGCCTGTGCTGCCAATGCACTACCGCGGCGCGCGCCAGTACCTGCAACACACTGCCAGCGCGCTGCTGGTGCTTGCAGTGGTATTGCAAGCGGTCACTGTGCTGCTGCGCCCGGAGCTGGGCAATGTCGCGGCCATGGTCTGCGCCCTGCTGGCCGTGCTGCTGCATCTGGTGGCGGGCCTGGCCAAGGTTGGCCGTGCGCGCAGCCAGGCACCTGCCTACGACATGAGCAACCGCGACACGGGCACCGTGAAGTGGTTCAACACGTCCAAGGGCTTTGGATTCATTTCGCGGGATTCCGGCGATGACATCTTCGTGCACTTCCGGGCCATTCGTGGCGAGGGTCACCGGGTGCTGGTGGAGGGTCAGCGCGTGGAGTTTTCGGTGATGAACCGGGACAAGGGCCTGCAGGCCGAGGATGTGATTGCGGCACCGCGTCGCTGATCCTAGCGTGAAGAACCGCGACGGCCACTCGGCCGATCGCGGTTTTTTTACGCCTACTCACCCGCCCTGCTCTGCTGTCGATCTGCACTGAGCCTTTAGGCCCGCTGCGCGAGGCGCATGCATCAATAGTGCGGGGGCGGCGCTTCTTCCTCGTTGGACTCGTACTGCCCCACCATCTCCTCATAACGCTTGAGCAGCGCGCCCATCTGCAGCTGCAGCCGTTCAACCACCCGCTGCTGCTCCACCAACACATCGTTCAGCGCCAGCAGCGTATCGTCCTGAAATGCCAGACGACTCTCCAACTCGGTTACCCGTGCTTCCAGGGTCATGATTCAAGCCTCGATCGGTTGAAGATAATCACCAAGCTCACGCTCGACGATGCGGCGCACATGAGCCAGCGCCTCGGCTGTATAAACCAGCGCCGGCACGCGCCCCCACACCGGGCCAGGCCATGCCACATCGCTCTGGCGTCGCACGATCACATGCATGTGCAACTGGCTCACGACGTTGCCCAGGGTCGCGACATTCATCTTGTCGGCATCGAACAGCCCGTCGAGCAACTTGGCCAGCAACGTGGTCTCTTGCCAGAGTTGCTGCTGCGCCTCTTCATCAAGTTCGAATACTTCGCTGACAGCAGGACGCCGCGGCACCAGAATGAACCACGGATAGTTAGCATCCTTACTAAGTAACAAGCGACAAAGAGGAAAGTCCCCCAACGCAATCGTGTCTTGTTGCAAACGTGAATCAAGAGCAAACACAGAACAATCTCCTCGCACCTTTCAATCCCGATACCTGCACCCGGCAGGTGATTGACGCAAGGATACTCCCGATTGGAGTCACAGGCATGAGTACATGGCGCTCCATCCCGGGGCAGGCAGACCACACTGCACGCAGGAGGTCCGCTCACGCCGGTAACAAAACGCTACTTTTCGCACCAAAATAGCGCCTCGCGAACACAATCAGCACCGCCTCCTACCGAAAACTACTCACTTGTCCTACAAGCCGGTAACGTTTTGACTTCAAAGTCGATTTTTTGCTTATTCCGCGACGGCATCGACCCTCAAACCAAAAGATCTGTACACCCCCGGTTTTCGGGCACCACGCGCCCTTCGGCCAACGAAATGTGAAAATTTCATCAACACACAGCGCAATTGAGCACGCTTGTTGCATTCATCTCTGCCCAACGTCGGCATGGCGCCTGCATAAGCAAGCCAAGTGCGACAAATAACAACAGCTGCAAGGGCAACCAGGGAGTTTTGGCATCAAAGGCTTGGCGTGATTGCACTGCCTTTGCTGCTCTGCGAAACAGCGCTGTAGTTGAACGCACCGGTCATGCCGGGGCGTAATTTGCGACAGGGATTTAACCGTTTGCGACGGGACCATAAAGTTAATGAAAGGTTCCTTTCGCAAGTATCGCCAACGACAGTCAGCGTGATATACATTTCGCCGACTCAAAAAAGAAAGAGCCGCCCCATAAAAAAACCAGGGGGCAAGGCCGTAATCTTCCAAAACCAAAGGAGCAAATCACGATGCGCGTGATGAAGTGGAGCATAATCGCCCTGGCCGTAGCGGCAGGCACCTCGCAGCTGGCCATGGCGTCTTCTCAGGATGAATCCAAGGGGTTTGTAGAAGACAGCAGCTTGAACGTCAAACTTCGCAACCTGTACTTCAGCCGTGACTACCGCAACGTCCCCAACACCGCGCAGAGCCGCGCTGCAGAGTGGGGCCAAGGCTTCATCGGCACCTTCGAGTCGGGCTTCACCCAAGGCACCATCGGCGTCGGCGTCGACGCAATCGGCATGCTGGGTCTGAAACTGGACGGCGGCAAGGGCACTGCCGGCACCGGCCTGTTCCCGACCGGCTCCGACGAACGCTCGCAGGACGACTACTCCAAAGGCGGCGCAGCCATCAAGTTCCGGATTTCCGACACCGTCCTGAAAGTGGGTGACCAGTTCACCTCGCTGCCAGTGCTGGCCACCGACGACAGCCGCCTGCTGCCTGAAATGGCCCAGGGCGCGTTGATCACCAGCAACGAAATCAAAGGGCTGACGCTCAACGCCGGTCGCTTCACCAGCATCACCGCACAAGACCAGACCAACCGTGACGGCGGCATCCACCTGACCAAGGCCGACGTACTGGGCGGCACCTACGCGTTCAGCGACGAGCTCAGCACCAGCCTCTACTACTCCAAGGTCGAAGACTACTGGCGCAAATACTACGCCAACGTGAACTGGAGCCTGCCGATCAACGACGAGCAGGGCCTGGTGTTCGACTTCAACTTCTACAACACCAAGAGCACCGGCGCCGCGCTGGAAAAAGCCTACGACGGCGACAAGATCGACAGCCGTGCATTCAGCCTGTCCGCCGCCTACACCATCGGCGCGCACACCTTCACCCTGGCGCACCAGCGCATCAGCGGCGACGGCGGCTACGCCTACGGCGTCGACGGCGGCGGTACCGTGTTCCTGGCCAACTCGGTGGCACGTTCGGACTTCAACTCCGAAGACGAGAAATCCTGGCAGGCTCGCTACGACATCAACATGGCCACCTTCGGCGTACCGGGCCTGAGCTTCATGACCCGCTACATCCGTGGTACCGATGCCAACGTTTCCTCCGGCAACAACGGCAAAGAGTGGGAACGCGACATCGAAGCCAAGTACGTACTGCAGGAAGGCCCGGCCAAAGACCTGAGCTTCCGCGTTCGCCAGGCCACCTACCGCTCCAGCGATGCGGTGTACAACAACTCGTCGCCTTCGATCGACGAACTGCGCCTGATCGTCGAGTACCCGCTGAGCATCCTGTAAGCCTTCCGGCTCACGGACCCCAGCTCGAAAAAGCCCGGCCCTGCCGGGCTTTTTCTTTTGTGTTGATGCACTTGGCGCAGTTTCCCGCGCCACCATCCTATACGTCACCGAATCGCCCCCGTACAATGCGGGGTCATTTCAGTTAAGCAACCGACAACGGCCTACCATGCGCACCAGTCAATATTTGCTCGCCACACAGAAAGAAACCCCTTCCGACGCGGTCGTCATCAGCCACCAGCTCATGCTGCGTGCCGGCATGATCCGCAAGCTCGCATCCGGCCTTTATACCTGGCTGCCGATGGGCCTTCGCGTGATGCGCAAGGTCGAAGCCGTGGTACGCGAGGAAATGAACGCCGCAGGCGCCCTGGAAGTGCTGATGCCGGCCATTCAGCCCGCTGAACTGTGGCAGGAGTCCGGCCGCTGGGAGCAGTACGGCCCCGAGCTGCTGCGCTTGAAGGACCGCCATGGTCGCGAGTTCTGCGTGGGGCCTACCCACGAAGAGGTCATCACCGATCTCGCGCGCAACGAGCTGAGCAGCTATAAACAGCTGCCACTGAACATGTACCAGATCCAGACCAAGTTCCGCGACGAGATCCGTCCGCGCTTCGGCCTGATGCGCGGTCGCGAGTTCATCATGAAGGATGCCTACTCCTTCCATGCCGACCAGGCGTCCCTGCAACAAACCTATGACCGCATGCACCAGGCGTACTGCAATGTGTTCACCCGCCTGGGCCTGGATTTCCGCCCCGTGCAGGCCGACACCGGCCCGATCGGTGGCAGCTGGTCCCACGAATTCCACGTGCTGGCCGAGTCCGGTGAAGACGACGTGATCTTCAGCGACAGCTCCGACTACGCCGCCAACATCGAGAAGGCCGAAGCGATCCCGCGGGAAACCGTGCGCCCTGCCCCCACCGAGGAGCTGCGCCTGGTCGATACCCCGGACGCGAAAACCATCGCCGCCCTGGTCGAAAACTACGGCGTGCCGATCGAGCGCACCGTCAAGACCCTGATCGTGCATGCCGCCGAAGAAGGCAAGCTGATTGCCCTGATCGTCCGTGGCGACCACGAACTCAACGAAATCAAGGCTGCCAACCTGCCACAGGTGGCCAGCCCGCTGGTGATGGCCAGCGACGCCGAACTGCGCGACGCCATCGGCGCCGGCGCCGGCTCCCTGGGCCCGCTGAACCTGCCGCTGCCGTGCATCATCGACCGTTCCGTGGCCTTCATGAGCGACTTCGGCATCGGTGCCAACATCGACGACAAGCACTACTTCGGCGTGAACTGGGAGCGCGACCTGCCCGTACCGGAAATCGCCGACCTGCGCAACGTGGTAGCCGGCGACCCGAGCCCGGACGGCAAGGGTACGCTGATGATCAAGCGCGGCATCGAAGTCGGGCACATCTTCCAGCTGGGCACCAAGTACAGTGAAGCACTCAAGTGCCAGGTGCTGGGCGAGAACGGCAAGCCGGTGACCCTGGCCATGGGCTGCTACGGCATTGGTGTTTCGCGCGTGGTTGCCGCTGCCATCGAGCAGAACTACGACGACAAGGGCATCATCTGGAGCGATAGCCTCGCGCCATTCCAGATCGCCCTGGTACCGCTGCGCTACGAAACCGCCGAAGTGCGCGAAGCCACCGACAAGCTCTACGCCGAACTGACCGCCGCCGGTTTCGAAGTGCTGCTGGACGACCGTGACAAGAAAACCAGCCCGGGGATCAAATTCGCCGACATGGAACTGATCGGCATCCCGCACCGCATCGTGGTCAGCGACCGGGGCCTGGCCGAAGGCAACCTGGAATACAAGTACCGCAAGGACAGCGAGGCCCAGGCCTTGCCCGTGGCCGAGGTGCTGTCGTTCCTGCAAGCCCGTATTCGTCGCTGATAGCCAACACAAGAGTAGCCATGTTCAAGCGAATCACCTTCGGAGGCGCCGCCCTGTGCGGCGCCGTGCTGCTCAGCGGCTGCGCCAACCAGATGTCCCAGCGCAGCGAGCATGAGGAGCGGATCGAGCGCAAGCTGCTCGAGCACAGCCTGCAGATCGATGTCGGAGAGCCCAAGGTACTCGAGCTGCCGCAACGGCGCGTGCGCGTTCACGAACAGAAGAACTTCGAAGTCACCGAATTCGAAGTGACCCGTCGTTATGATCGCTACACGCCCTACCAACCCTGGCGCGAAATCTACGAGATCCCGCTGGGCGCAGTGGCCGTGGTTGCCGGTATCGGCGCCAATGTGGTCAATGTGTTCGCACTGGGCAACCTGCCCGACAGCGTGACCCATGACTGGCTCAGCTATGGCGTGGCCGGGCTCAACCCGTTCATGAACGTGCAGTCCAACGGCCGCGCACAACAGAACCTGGCCAGTATCAGCGAAGTGCAGAAGGACAAACGCCAGGAGTACACCAGCCTGCCGTGGGGCGAACGCCCGGTCGAGGTCAAGGCTGGCAAGCTCACCCACGAGCTGACCACCGACCGCAATGGTGTGTTGCGCCTGAACCTGCTCGACAGCCCGTTCACCGAACAGAACCTGACCCAGGTGGGCACCTTGCACCTGGCCGTGGCCGATGAAGAAAACAACGTGCGTGCCGCCGCCAGCCTGCTGCTCAGCCCAACGCTGCGCGGCAAACTGGTCGAAGCCCATGAGCTGATCTACGACGACCTTGAAGACGACGAGGTGAGCGAGTGGGTGCACCGGGTCAAGCGCTTGTCCGAACTGGGCCTGGAAGAGGAAGCCAGCGAGCTGGAACAGAGCCTGATCGAGCTGACCCGCAATGATCCGGAGCTGCAACAGGAGTTTCTCAAGGCGCTGACCAGGGATGCCGGCCGCCTGGTGGCAGACCCCGGCGCGAAGTAGCTCCAGCACCATGAACGCCAGGCATCGACCACGATGCCTGGCGTTTCACTCGGGCGTGAACAGCTCCAGCTGAACATGCGCCCCGCGCAAGTCGTGCAACCGCACGCCAATTCCCAGCAACCTGACCGGCTTGGCGCCACGCGCGAAAGCCTGGCTGAGCAGTTGCCGGTAGCTTTCAAGATCACGCCCCGCCCCCGCCTGCTCCAGGGTGGTCTGGGTGAAGTCATGGAACTTGACCTTGACGAACGGCTTGCCCGGCCGGTAACTGTCGTCGATCCGGGCCATGCGACCGCCCAGCGATTCCAGCAGTTCAGGCAGTTTTTCAAGGCAGCTGGCCAGGTCCGGCAGGTCGCTGTCGTAGGTGTTCTCGACGCTCACCGACTGGCGCCGGCTGTCGTTGTGCACCACCCGCTCGTCAATGCCGCGCGCCAGCCCGTAAAGACGCTCGCCGAAACTGCCGAACTCGCGGACCAGGGCCAGGCGGTCCCACTCGCGCAGATCCTTGCAATCGACAATGCCCAGGCGCCCCAGCTTGTCAGCCGTGACCTTGCCAACCCCATGCAGCTTGGTCACTGGCAAGCAGGCGACGAAGTCTTGCACCTGTGCCGGGGTAATCACGAACAAGCCGTTGGGTTTGCGCCAGTCACTGGCAATCTTGGCCAGGAACTTGTTGGGCGCCACCCCCGCCGATACCGTGATGTGCAGGCGCTGGGACACCCGCCGGCGAATGTCGTCGGCAATGCGCGTGGCACTGCCGGAAAACTTCGGGCTGTCGGATACGTCCAGATAGGCTTCATCCAGCGACAATGGCTCGATCAGCTCGGTGTACTCGCGGAAGATGTTGTGAATCTCCCGCGAGGCTTCCTTATAGGCATCCATGCGCGGCTTGACGATGGTCAGGTCGGGGCACAGCTTCAACGCGTGGTGCGACGACATCGCAGAGCGTACGCCAAAGGCCCGCGCTTCGTAGTTGCAGGTAGCAATCACCCCGCGCCGGTCGGCCGAACCACCCACGGCCAGAGGCTTGCCGGCCAGCCGCGGGTCGTCGCGCATCTCGATGGCTGCGTAGAAACAGTCGCAATCGATGTGGATGATCTTGCGTTGGGACATGGATGACCGTTAACACCGTTGATTCGTACGCGCAGTATCTCACTCGTCACCACCGGCTGCACCCTGCACCCGTCACCCCGGGCAAATGCCCTGCAGCCCCCGCCTTAGCGCGCCCGCAGCCAGATCACAAACGCTAAGCAATTGAACAAAAAAGGATTTCTGGATTTTAGCGGTTGACACGTTCTGAGATATCTGTAGAATCCACTCCACAGACGCGGGATGGAGCAGTCTGGTAGCTCGTCGGGCTCATAACCCGAAGGTCGTCGGTTCAAATCCGGCTCCCGCAACCAAACATCAGAGAAGGCCACTTGAAAAAGTGGCCTTTTTTGTTGGGCGCTGTTTGGCCCATAGCAGGTTTTTGTTGTAAATCAACAATTAAGCATTGACAGCATCTCCATACGCTGTAGAATCCGCCCCACAGACGCGGGATGGAGCAGTCTGGTAGCTCGTCGGGCTCATAACCCGAAGGTCGTCGGTTCAAATCCGGCTCCCGCAACCAAACAACAGAAAAGGCCACTTTGAAAAAAGTGGCCTTTTTTGCGTCTGGCGAAAAGTACCTTCCCCTCCTCTCCATGCCCTTGCGGCAGCATGAAACTTCTTTAACTATCCTGATGGGCGCGGATCGGCATGATCGCGAGTAAGATTCAGACATTATTTTTCCATAGGGATTGGTAACTTGGTCGGATACATCGTCCAGTCGCGCGCAATCCAAAAAGGTGATTGATGCGCCCACAAACGCCCGAAGCAGAAACCCCTGTTAGCGCCGCCCAGCCCATCGCCCCGCATCGCCTGCGCTGGCTGGAACTGCTCAGCCGGTATCGTCAGCCGATCGGCCTGGCGGTCACCCTGCTACTGTTCGGCATCGCCCTGATTGCCTGTCGCCATCTGCTCAGCGAGCTGGATATCTATGCCCTGCACGATTCGCTGCTGAGTGTGCCCAAGCCCGCCCTGGCCGGTGCACTGCTGGCCACGGTCGCAGGCTTTGTCATCCTGCTGGGCTATGAATGGTCAGCCAGCCGTTATGCCGGGGTCCGGCTGCCTTCAGCCACCCTGACCATGGGCGGCTTCTGTGCATTCGCCATCGGCAACGCGATCGGGTTGTCGCTGCTGTCCGGCGGCTCGGTGCGTTACCGGTTGTACGCCCGCCACGGCATAGGCGGTGCCGAAGTAGCCCGCATGACGCTGTTTGCCAGCCTGTCGCTGGGCTGCGCGCTGCCGCCGCTGGCAGCGCTGGCCACCCTGAGCAACCTGCCCGCCGCGGCCATGGCGCTGCGCACGCCGGCCCCGGTACTGGCAGCCATCGCCGTCGCGGTACTGGGCCTGAGCATGGCCCTGGCCTACGGGCTGTACCGGCGTCGACTGCCGGAACAGCCGCTGGCCGACAACCTGCTGGTACGCATACGCCGACGCACACTGCGCCTGCCGGGCGCGCGCCTGACCTTGCTGCAGCTGCTGATCACCGCACTGGACGTGGCCGCCGCCGCCACGGTGCTGTACCTGCTGCTGCCCGAGGCTCCGCCCTTCGGTGCGTTCCTGCTGGTGTACCTGCTGGCCCTGGCTGCCGGTGTGCTCAGCCATGTGCCCGGCGGGGTCGGGGTCTTCGAGGCCATCCTGCTGGCCGCCTTCGCCGACCAGCTGGGGGCAGCGCCACTTGCCGCTGCGCTGCTGCTGTACCGCCTGATCTATGTCGTGCTGCCGCTGCTGGTGGCCTGCGTGGTCCTGCTGGCCAGCGAAGCCAAGCGCTTTCTGTTCGCGCGCCAGGCCATGAAGGTGGCCTCCGGGCTTGCCGCACCGGTACTGGCGATTCTGGTGTTCCTGTCGGGCGTGGTGCTGTTGTTCTCCGGGGCCACGCCTGAAATCGACACGCGCCTGGAGCACCTGGGTTTCCTGGTGCCGCACCGCTTGATCGATGCCTCGCACTTCGGCGCCAGCCTGATCGGCGTGCTGTGCCTGCTGCTGGCCCAGGGCCTGCGGCGGCGCCTGTCGGCAGCCTGGATACTCACCACCGTGCTGCTGCTGGTCGGCGCCCTGCTGTCGCTGCTAAAGGGCTTCGACTGGGAAGAGGCCAGCCTGCTGACGTTTACCGCCTGCCTGCTGGCAGTGTTCCGCGGTTCGTTCTACCGGCCCAGCCGACTGCTCGAGCTGCCCTTCTCGCCGGTCTACGTGGTGGCCAGTGCCTGCGTGATCGGCGCGTCGGTGTGGCTGCTGCTGTTCGCCTACCAGGACGTGCCCTACAGCCACCAGCTGTGGTGGCAGTTCACCCTGGACGCCGATGCCCCGCGCGGGCTGCGCTCATTGCTCGGTAGCGCGGTACTGCTGGTGATCGTTGCACTGACCTGGCTGCTGCGTACCGCACGCCCGACCATCCACCTGCCTACAGGTGACGAGCTGCAACGGGCCAACCGCATCCTGCAGAGCTCCGACCAGCCCGATGGCGGCCTGGCGCTGACCGGCGACAAGGCGTTGCTGTTCCACCCTCAGGATGACGCCTTCCTGATGTACGCCCGCCGCGGGCGCAGCCTGGTGGCGCTGTACGACCCGATCGGCCCGGCCCAGCGCCGCGCCGAGATGATCTGGCAGTTTCGCGACCTGTGCGATATCCATCACGCTCGACCGGTGTTCTACCAGGTGCGTGCCGAGAACCTGCCCTTCTATATGGACATCGGCCTGACCGCGATCAAGCTGGGCGAAGAGGCCCGCGTGGACCTGCTGCGCTTCGACCTCGACGCCAAGGGCAAGGAGATGAAAGACCTGCGCTATACCTGGAACCGCGGCGGGCGCGACGGCCTGAGCCTGGAGATCCACGAGCCCGGGCAAGCCCCGCTCGAGGAATTGAAGGTGATTTCCGATGCCTGGCTCGAAGGCAAGAACGTGCGCGAAAAAGGCTTTTCGCTGGGCCGCTTCAGCGCAGAGTACCTGCAGCACTTCCGCATCGCGCTGATTCGCTTCCAGGGCCAGCCGGTGGCCTTTGCCAACCTGCTCGAAACCCACAGCCGCGAGCTGGCCAGCCTGGACCTGATGCGCGCGCACCCGCAAGCACCAAAGCTGACCATGGAGTTTCTGATGATCGGCCTGATCCAACACTACAAGACGCATGGATATGCGCGCTTCAGCCTCGGCATGGTGCCGTTGTCCGGGCTGCAGCCGCGTCGCGGCGCACCTCTGACCCAGCGCCTGGGCTCGATGGTGTTCCAGCGCGGCGAGCAACTGTACAACTTCCAGGGCCTGCGCCGCTTCAAAGACAAGTTCCAGCCTGACTGGGAACCCCGTTACATGGCCGTACCCGCCGGGCTCGATCCCCTGGTGGCCCTGGCCGATACCGCCGCCCTGATTGCAGGCGGCCTGACCGGATTGGTGAAACGCTGATGATTCGACGCTACTGGCTTCATGTACTGGCCGCCCTGGTGCTGGCCCTGCTCGCGGCGGCCCTGGGCTTCTGGCTGTGGGCCCGCCCTGCCCCGCAACCGCACCTTGAACATTTGACCCTGGCCGATGGCAGCAGCCTGGTGCGGGTTACCCCAAGCACGCGAGGCAAGGACCTGGTGGCCGTGGCCGTGCCGCAGGACCAGGCCCTGAGCGACAAGCAACTGATCGACCTGAGCCAGAGTGCCCGCGCCCAGCTGGTACAGGTGATCCTGCCGCCGAGCGACTGCAACCTGCAGCAGCAGGCGCTGCAGCAGGCCTTGCAACAGTTGCAGGGCACGCCGACGCTGGTTGCCGGCATCGGCCCGGGAGCCGGGCTGGCCTGGAGCTGGCTGGCCGGGCAGACCAACGACAAGGCCCAGGCCATCTCCGTGGGGTTCAGCATCGAGCAGCCCGGCTGCAGCGCCGCGCTGCCCAAGTCGGCCGCCCATGGTCACTGGAACGTGGCCTGGAACGACAACCCGGATGACGCCAGCGCCGCCTTCGTGCGCGACCAGGCCAATGCACAGACCAGCATCAGCGATTACGACATCCACCTGCCCCAGGTGCTCAAGGCCCAGCTGACCCAGGCCCTGCTGGGCGTGGATGGCAATGCATTGAGCATTCCGGTGGTGGAGGTACCGGCCGGCCAGACCACCGACACCGTGACGCTGTTCCTGTCCGGCGATGGCGGCTGGCGCGACCTTGACCGCGACGTGGCGGGCGAGATGGCCAAGCTGGGCTACCCGGTGGTGGGCATCGATACCCTGCGCTACTACTGGCAGCACAAGACACCGGAGCAGAGCGCAGTCGACCTGTCCGAGCTGATGCAGCACTACCGCCAGAAGTGGGGCACCAAACGCTTCGTACTGACCGGCTATTCATTCGGTGCCGACGTGCTGCCGGCGATCTACAACCGCTTGCCACCCGAAGACCAGAAGCGCATCGATGCGGTGATTCTGCTGGCGTTCGCGCGCAGTGGCAGTTTCGAGATCGAGGTCGAGGGCTGGCTGGGCAATGCCGGCAAAGAGGCGCCAACCGGGCCTGAGATGTCCAGGATGCCGCCGAGCAAGGTGCTGTGCATCTATGGTGAAGAAGAAGCCGATGAAAGCGGCTGCACCGACCATACCGCCGTGGGTGAGCGCGTGAAGCTGCCCGGCGGGCACCACTTCGACGAAAACTACCCGGCCCTGGCCAAACGCCTGATCAGCGAGATCGAAACGCGCCAGGGAAAGTCCAGCGTCGCTGAACAGTAGAAGCCTCGCCGGCAAGGCCGGCTCCTGCAACGGATCGCATCCTGCAGGAGCCGCCTTGGCGGCGAAAGGCCCCGCTAGATCTCCACCTGCGTACCCAGCTCGATCACCCGGTTCAATGGCAGGTTGAAGAACCTCAGGTTGCCGTTGGCATTCTTCAGCAGGAAGGCAAACAGCACCCCACGCCAGCGCGACATGCCCACCAGCTTGGATGCGATCACCGTCTCGCGGCTGAGGAAGTAGGTGGTGCGCATGGGGCTGAAATCCAGCTCGTCCAGGTGACACAGCTTCAACGCCGCCGGCACGTCCGGCTCGTCCATGAAGCCGAAATGCAGGATCACCCGGTAGAACCCCTCGCCATACCCCTCCACCTCGAAACGCCGCTGTGGCGGTACCCGCGGTGAATCCTCGTTGACCACGGTGAGCAACACCACCTGGCGGTGCAGCACCTGGTTGTGCAGCATGTTGTGCAGCAGCGCATGGGGCACCGCGTCCGAACGTGCGGTCAGGAACACCGCCGTACCTTCCACACGGTGCGGCGGCTGCACGCGGATGCTGGCGATGAACACCGGCAATGGCAACGCGCCCTCATCCAGGCGCTCCACCAGGATCTGCTTGCCGCGCTTCCAGGTGGTCATCAGGATGAACAGCGCAATCCCTGCCAGCACCGGGAATGCCCCACCCTGCAGCACCTTGGGCACGTTGGCGGCAAAGAACAGCCCGTCGACGAACAGAAAGCCCAGCAGTACCGGTACCGCCAGCAGCGGTGGCCACTTCCACAGCAGCAACATCACCGCCGACACCAGGATGGTGGTGATCAGCATGGTCCCGGTTACCGCGACGCCATAGGCCGACGCCAGCGCGCCGGAGGACTCGAAGCCCAGCACCAGCAGGATCACCCCGACCATCAGCGACCAGTTGACCGCCCCGATGTAGATCTGCCCCTGCTCGTCGCTGGAGGTGTGCTGGATCTGCATGCGCGGCACATAACCAAGCTGGATGGCCTGGCGGGTGAGGGAGAAGGCCCCGGAAATCACCGCCTGGGAAGCGATCACGGTGGCCAGGGTGGCCAGCCCGACCAGCGGCACCAGCGCCCAGCCGGGGGCCAGCAGGTAGAACGGGTTGCGTGCCGCTTCGGGGTTCTCCAGCAGCAATGCGCCCTGACCGAAATAGTTGAGCACCAGCGCCGGCAGCACCAGCGCGAACCAGGCCCGCGCGATCGGTTTGCGGCCAAAATGCCCCATGTCGGCGTACAAGGCCTCGGCCCCGGTCAGCGCCAGCACCACGGCGCCCAGAATCGCCACGCCCATGCCGGGGTGGACGATGAAGAAGCGCACGGCCCAGATCGGGTTGAGCGCCTGCAGCACTTCGGGGCGCTGGATGATGCCGTGCACGCCCAGGGCCGCCAGCACCACGAACCAGGCCACCATCACCGGCCCGAACAGAATGCCGATGCGCGCGGTACCGTGCTTCTGGATCAGAAACAGCGCCACCAGCACGACCAGCGCCACCGGTATCACCCAGTGATCGATGCCATCGAACGCCAGTTGCATGCCTTCGACCGCCGACAGCACCGAAATCGCCGGGGTGATCATGCTGTCGCCATAGAACAGCGCCGCACCGAACAAGCCGAACACCACCAGCAGCGCACGCAACCTGGGATAAGGTGCAGCCGCTCGTCGGGCCAGTGCGGTCAGGGCCATGATGCCACCCTCCCCCTGGTTGTCCGCGCGCAGGATGAACAGCACGTACTTGATCGACACCACCCAGATCAGCGACCACAGGATCAACGCCAGGATGCCCAGCACACCATCATGGTTGACCGGCACCCCGTAGCCGCCGGAGAAGACTTCCTTGAGGGTATACAAGGGGCTGGTACCGATATCGCCGTATACCACCCCGACTGCCGCCACCAGCAGGCTCAGCGGCTTTGCCGCCGTATGCCCGGCATTGGCCTGACTGCTTGCCTGAACCATCAACCACTCCCGCAACCAAGACCCAGAGGCCGGCGAAATTCGCGCCAGGCGCTATCATTTTTGCAACCCGTCGCAGCGTGCCGAACGCAGCGCTGAACGACGCGGGAGCGATGGCGCGAAGCATAGCGCAGCGTTCGTCGCATTTCTGCTAGTCAAGCGCGTTGTGCCTCGCTAGAATTGCGCACTTTTTGATCAGAGGCGCCCCAAAGCGCCCGTCAGGGCTGCCACCTTCGCGTGCCAAGCAGCCCCTCTACACCGAGGTTAACCATGTCCACCACCGCCACGCCCACCACGCCAAAGGTCGGCTTCGTTTCCCTGGGTTGCCCCAAAGCCCTGGTCGATTCCGAGCGCATCCTGACCCAGCTGCGCATGGAAGGCTATGAAGTCGTGCCCACCTACGAGGATGCCGACGTGGTGGTGGTCAACACCTGTGGCTTCATCGACTCGGCCAAGGCCGAATCGCTGGAAGTGATCGGCGAGGCCATCAAGGAAAACGGCAAGGTCATCGTTACCGGCTGCATGGGTGTCGACGCCAACAACATTCGCGACGTGCACCCCAGCGTGTTGTCGGTGTCCGGGCCGCAGCAGTACGAGCAGGTGGTCAACGCCGTGCACGAAGTGGTGCCACCACGTCAGGACCACAATCCGCTGATCGATCTGGTGCCGCCCCAGGGTGTCAAGCTGACCCCGCGTCACTACGCCTACCTGAAGATTTCCGAAGGCTGCAACCACACCTGCAGCTTCTGCATCATTCCGTCGATGCGTGGCAAGCTGGTCAGCCGCCCGGTGGGCGAGGTGCTGAGCGAGGCCGAGCGCCTGGTCAAGGCCGGCGTCAAGGAGCTGCTGGTGATCTCCCAGGACACCAGCGCCTACGGCGTCGACGTCAAGTACAAGACCGACTTCTGGAACGGCCGGCCGGTCAAGACGCGCATGCTCGAGCTGTGCGAAGCGCTCAGCAGCCTGGGCGTGTGGGTGCGCCTGCACTATGTGTACCCGTACCCGAACGTCGATGACGTGATCCCGCTGATGGCCGCCGGCAAGCTGCTGCCGTACCTGGACATCCCGTTCCAGCACGCCAGCCCCAAGGTGCTCAAGTCGATGAAGCGCCCTGCCTTCGAAGACAAGACCCTGGCACGCATCAAGAAATGGCGCGAACAGTGCCCGGAGCTGATCATCCGCTCCACCTTCATCGTCGGCTTCCCCGGCGAGACCGAGGAAGACTTCCAGTACCTGCTCGACTGGCTCACCGAAGCCCAGCTCGACCGCGTCGGCTGCTTCCAGTACTCGCCCGTCGAAGGCGCACCGGCCAACGACCTGGACCTGCCCGTGGTTCCTGATGACGTCAAGCAGGACCGCTGGGATCGCTTCATGGCCCACCAGCAGGCCATCAGCAGCGCACGCCTGCAACTGCGCATCGGCAAGCGCATCGAAGTGCTGATCGACGAAGTGGAGGAGCAGGGCTCGGTGGGCCGCAGCTTCTTCGACGCCCCGGAGATCGACGGCAATGTGTTCATCGACGGCGACCACGGCTTCAAGCCGGGGGACAAGGTCTGGTGCGTCGTCACCGATGCCGACGAATACGACCTGTGGGCCGAGCCTGTCTGACGCTTTGCGGCCTGGAAAAGCCCTGCCATCATGGCGGGGCTTTTTATTGGACTATCGTATCCAGTACGGACACCCCAGGAGACCCTGAGATGCGCGCGCATTCCACCGTGCAAACCCCTAGCCCCCACGACTACCCTCGCCTGCTGCAGGTATGGGAAGCCTCGGTACGTGCCACCCACGATTTTCTCCCCGACAGCTACATCGTGCTGCTGCGTGAACTGGTGCCCAAGTACCTGGATGCAGTGATGCTGATCTGCTGCAAGGACAGCCAGCAACGCATCACCGGCTTTGCCGGTGTAGCGGCCGGGCGTGTCGAAATGCTGTTCGTCGACCCGCAGTATCGCGGTCAGGGCATCGGCAAGCAGTTGCTGCGGCATGCCATCAATGAGCTGAACGCCGATGAGCTCGACGTCAACGAGCAGAATCCCCAGGCCATCGGCTTCTATGCCAGCCAAGGCTTCGAAGTCATCGGGCGCTCGGAAAAGGACGGCATGGGCAAACCCTACCCCCTGCTTCACCTCAGGCTAGGTCGTACACAGTCTGCGAGCACGGGCTGAAGGACGCTGTAAGGCCGATCCGAAAATCATCCCCTCACGGCATTAATAGCCGCCCGGCACGAATGTAGCCGGGCCTTCGCTCGCCCGGGCGGTTACAATGGGCGCCTTTCCCTGTGCCACGGCCGCCGTCATGTCTGAACCCATTCGTCTTTCCAAACGCCTTATCGAACTGGTCGGCTGCTCCCGACGGGAGGCCGAACTCTATATCGAAGGCGGTTGGGTGACCGTTGACGGCAACGTCGTCGACGAGCCACAGCTCAAGGTCGACGGCCAGGTCGTCGCCCTGCTGCCGGGCGCCAAGGCCGAAGCCCTGGAACCGGTAACCCTGCTGCTGCACCAGGCCGCCGACCAGGACAGCGAAAGCGCTCGCCTGAGCATGACCCCGGCCACCTTGTCCGAGGCCCACGCCGAAGGGCATCGCCCGCTCAAGGGCCACTTTGCCCGGCTGACCTGCGTCGCCGAGCTGCAACAGGGCGCCAGCGGCCTGCAGGTGTACAGCCAGGACTGGCGTGCCGTGCGCAAGGTCACCTCGGACCTGGCCAAGCTGGAGCAGGAGTATGTGGTCGAGGTCAGCGGCGAGATGGTTGCCCATGGCCTCGAACGCCTTAACCGCGGTTTCACCTGGAAGGGCCAGGAACTGCCCCGCATCAAGGCCAGCTGGCAGAACGAGACGCGCCTGCGCATGGTGCTGAAAAACCCGGCGCCGGGGCTGATCGAGCTGCTGTGCCGCAGTGTCGGTGTCAGCGTGGTCAGCATGCGCCGTATCCGCCTGGGCGGCGTGGCCATGAGCAAGCTGCCGCTGGGCCAGTGGCGCTACCTGTCCAGCAAAGAAAAATTCTAGGCCTCGCCACTCGGGCGTTGCCACTTGATCAGGATTGTCCAATGATTCACAACGATGTGCTGCGCAGCCTGCGCTACATGCTGGATATCAGCGATGCCAAACTGGCAGAGATCACCCGCATCAACGGTTTTGACGTCAGCGATGCCGACATTGCCAGCTACCTGAAAAAAGACGAGGAAGAAGGCTTCGTGCGCTGCCCGGACGAGGTCATCGCGCATTTTCTCGATGGCCTGGTGGTGTTCAAGCGTGGTCGTGACGAGAGCCGCCCGCCTCTGCCGGTCGAACTGCCGGTCACCAACAACATCATCCTGAAAAAACTGCGGGTGGCCTTCGAGCTAAAGGAAGACGACCTGCATGCCATTCTCAAGGCGGCGGATTTTTCGGTATCCAAGCCTGAACTCAGCGCCCTGTTCCGCAAGGTCGGCAACAGCAACTACCGCCCCTGTGGCGACCAGTTGCTGCGCAACTTCCTCAAGGGCCTGACCCTGCGAGTGCGTGGCTGATTCGATCATGGCCTACAGTGTCGAGCCGGTCGGCTACGTGCGCTCCTGCTTCAAGGAGAAATTCGCCATCCCGCGCCAGCCGCAGCTGGCTCCGGCTGCGCGCGGGGTGCTGGAGCTGGTATCGCCTTTCGATCAGGGGGAAGCGGTTGCCGGGCTAGAGCAGGTCAGCCACGTGTGGCTGCTGTTCCTGTTTCATCAGGCCCTGGAAGAGAAGCCGCGCCTGAAGGTGCGCCCGCCGCGCCTGGGCGGCAACACGTCGATGGGCGTGTTCGCCACCCGCGCCACCCACCGGCCAAACGGCATCGGGCAGTCGGTGGTGAAGCTGGAGGGCGTCGAGGCCGGGCGACTGCTGCTGTCGGGCATCGACCTGCTGGACGGCACGCCGGTCATCGATATCAAGCCCTATGTACCCTATGCCGACAGCGTAGCCGGGGCGGTCAATCACATGGCCAGCGCCCCGCCTGCGCCGATCACGGTGCAATGGAGCGACTCGGCACTGCAGCAGGCCCATGCGCATGCGCTGCGTCTCGCAGAGCCGTTGGTGGAGCTGATAGAACAATGCCTGGCACAGGATCCACGCCCGGCCTATCAGGTGCCCCCGGTCGAGCGCGTGTACGGGGTCGGGTTCTGGGACGTGCAGGTACGCTGGCACTACCCTCAGCTGGATACGATCCGGGTGCTGGAGGTGGTGCGCGAGGCGTAGGGCAGGCGCCCGCAAGGCCGCAGGAACGCTGGCCGCGCCGGCGAATGCCGCACCACAAATCCCGGGCAAAAAAAACGCAGACCACGGTCTGCGTTTTTTATTGGTACTGCCTGCTTACTTCTCGACGAACGCACGCTCGATCAGATAGTCACCTGGCTCGCGCATGCGCGCGGAGACTTTCAGGCCGAAGCTGTTCAGGACTTCGCTGGTTTCATCCAGCATGCTCGGGCTACCGCAGATCATCGCACGATCGTCCTGCGGGTTGATCGGCGGCAGGCCGATGTCGCTGAACAGTTTGCCGCTGCGCATCAGGTCAGTCAGGCGTCCCTGGTTCTCGAACGGCTCGCGGGTGACGGTGGGGTAGTAGATCAGTTTTTCACGCAGCGCCTCGCCGAAGAACTCGTTCTGCGGCAGGTGCTCGGTGATGAACTCGCGATAGGCCACTTCGTTGACGTAGCGCACACCGTGGACCAGGATCACTTTCTCGAAGCGCTCGTAGGTTTCCGGGTCCTGGATGACGCTCATGAACGGTGCCAGGCCAGTGCCGGTGCTCAGCAGGTACAGGTGCTTGCCCGGGTTCAGGTCATCCAGCACCAGGGTGCCGGTAGGCTTCTTGCTGATGATGATCTCGTCGCCTTCCTTCAGGTGCTGCAACTGCGAGGTCAGCGGGCCGTCCGGCACCTTGATGCTAAAGAACTCCAGATGCTCTTCCCAGTTAGGGCTGGCGATCGAATAGGCGCGCATGAGCGGGCGGCCGTTAGGCTGTTGCAGGCCGATCATCACGAACTGACCGTTCTCGAAGCGCAGGCCCGGGTCGCGGGTGCACTTGAAGCTGAACAGGGTGTCGTTCCAGTGATGAACACTGAGGACACGTTCGTGGTTCATGTTGCTCATGTACGGGGGCTCCTGAAAAATAACGCAGCGCTGACCGTGAGCGCGATTGCGCGATAGTTTAGTGCGAGCGACAATATCTGTTAAATGAATTATCAAGATATGTCTTATCGGTTATATAGATATGCGATTTACACTGCGTCAACTTCAGGTCTTCGTGGCCGTCGCGCAACACCAGAGCGTCTCCCGTGCGGCCGGGATACTGGCGCTGTCGCAGTCGGCTGCGAGCACCTCCATCACCGAGCTTGAACGGCAATCCAGCTGTCAGCTGTTCGATCGTGCCGGCAAGCGCCTGAGCCTCAATGCACTGGGGCACCAGCTGCTGCCCCAGGCCGTGGCCCTGCTCGACCAGACCAAGGAAATCGAGGACCTGCTCAACGGCAAGTCCGGCTTCGGCTCTCTGGCAGTGGGCGCCACACTGACCATCGGCAACTACCTGGCCACCTTGCTGATCGGCAGCTTCATGCAGGTTCACCCGGAGAGCCAGGTCAAACTGCATGTACAGAACACCGCCCATATCGTGCATCAGGTCGCGCACTATGAAATTGATCTGGGTCTTATAGAAGGCGATTGCAACCACCCCGACCTGGAGGTTCAGCCCTGGGTCGAGGACGAACTGGTGGTGTTCTGCGCGCCGCAGCACCCCTTGGCGCTCAAGGGTCGCGCCAGCCTTGAGGAACTGACCCATGAAGCCTGGATTCTGCGCGAGCAGGGTTCAGGCACGCGCCTGACCTTTGACCAGGCGATGCGCCACCATCGCTCGACACTCAACATCCGCCTGGAGCTGGAGCATACCGAAGCGATCAAACGCGCGGTGGAATCAGGGCTCGGGATCGGCTGCATTTCACGTCTGGCGCTGCGCGATGCGTTTCGTCGCGGCAGCCTGGTGGCGGTGGAAACCCCCGACCTGGACCTGGCGCGGCAGTTCTACTTCATCTGGCACAAGCAGAAGTACCAGACCTCGGCGATGCGCGAGTTTCTGGAGTTGTGCCGCAACTTTACCGCCGGGGTACGACGCAGCGACGAAATCGTGCTGCCGCACATTGCCTAGAGCAGAATCACCGCCCACACCACCGCCACGATGCTCAACGCCACGAACTGGGCAGCACTGCCCATGTCCTTGGCGTTCTTGGACAACGGGTGGCGGTCCAGGGAAATACGATCGATCGCGGCTTCCACGGCAGAGTTGAGCAGCTCGACGATCAGCCCCAGCAGGCACACCGCGATCAGGATCGCGCGTTCGGCACGGCTTACATCCAGCCAGAAGGCGACCGGGATCAGCACCACGTTGAGCAGCACCAACTGACGAAACGCCGCTTCGCCGGTAAAGGCGGCGCGCAGGCCGTCGAACGAATAGCCGGCGGCGTTGAATACTCGTTTAAGGCCGGTCTGGCCCTTGAAAGGCGACATAGAAAGCCACTTGAACCCAATGAGGAGCGGTGCAGGCTAGTGCACGCCGAGTCAAAAAAGCGTGAAGGCCAGTGGCCTTAACTCGTTGAAACCGATTCCAATTGTTGCAGCAACAACGCGGCCTGGGTGCGCGTACGCACGCCCAGCTTGCGGAAGATCGCGGTGACGTGGGCCTTGATGGTGGCCTCCGACACGCTCAGCTCATAGGCAATCTGCTTGTTCAGCAGGCCTTCGCACACCATGGTCAACACGCGGAATTGCTGTGGGGTAAGGCTGGCCAGGCCCTCGCTGGCGGCCTTGGCTTCAGCGGACACATCGATCTTCTCGAAGGCTTGCGGCGGCCACCAGACATCGCCGTCGAGCACTTTCTTGACCGCGTCCTGAATCTGCTCCAGCGGGCTGGATTTTGGGATAAAGCCGCTGGCACCGAATTCTCGGGACTTTACCACCACGGCCGCCTCTTCCTGGGCCGAGACCATCACCACCGGGATTTGCGGATACTGACCGCGCAGCAGCACCAGCCCCGAGAAACCATAGGCACCGGGCATGTTCAGGTCCAGCAGCACCAGGTCCCAGTCGTTTTTCTCGGCCAGGCGGGTTTCCAGTTCGGCGATGCTTGCCACCTCAACCAGTCGAACGTCCGGACCAAGGCCCAGGGTAACGGCCTGGCGCAGCGCACTGCGAAACAGCGGGTGGTCATCGGCAATCAGGATTTCGTATGTGGCCATCGATCTAATGATCCTGTTCTGTGCAGGCGCAGCCAGCGTGGGGGCGCCTGGCGGGGCAGCTCAAGGGCATCGGGCGGCAGTGCCGGAAGCCAAAAAGGCACGTCGGGGCCAGGAAAACAGCATTCAAGCCTTCGTCGTGCCCGAATCGGCGCCAAGGATGCCGAGCCCGGACCGGGTGGTCAAGTTCAAAGCCCGGTGGTTGTCTCGTAGCCCATGGCGCCAGTGCACACATTATGAAGCAAAGTGGCGTACTTGCCCCTTGAACTATAGGAAGGGCCGCAGTTTTTGGTGCACGGCATCGTCTTCATCCAGCACAAGCCTGTTCTTGGCGCCCAGATAATGGGTGCTGAATACGTCCAGATAGGCATCCAGTGCCTGCGAGGCCTGCTGGTCATCGGCCAGCTCCAGACACATGGCTGCCACTTCAGCGGTACAGAAATGGTCGTCGCGCCGGGAGCGGCGCAATGTGTAGCGCGAGATCTGTTCAGGCTGCAGATTGAGCACCGGGAACCGTTCCAGGTACGGGCTTTTGCGAAACATCTTGCGGGCTTCGGGCCACGTGGCATCCAGCAGAATGAACAGCGGGCGCTTGCCCGACGCTGGGGCGACGCTGCTGACCACTCGCTCCGGCGCCACGAATTCACCCGGGAAAACGATGTAGGGCTGCCACTGTGGATCATCGAGCAGCGCCTGCAATTGTGCATCCACCGCCTTGCGTTCCCAGGCAAACGCCGTGGTGTCACCGATCACGTCGGCAATCAGCCAGCCCGTGTTCGTAGGCTTGAGTGGTTCGGTGTCATGCATGAGCAGGCAAATGCCCGAGTGCGCCTGCACCCGCGGGCGCCAGGCACACAGACAGTATTCGGGGATTACCCGGCAGCCGGGACAGCGTGGCGCACGCGAGCCGCGCGCGACGAAGGGTTTGACACTGCGCGCCAGGCGCTCGGCGCGCAGGCGCGAGACGGCATGGCTCATGACAGGGCGCAACGGTGGCAATGGGGATGGCAATAAAGGCAGGGCACGACGCAGGCTCAGCGAGACTAAAACCCCGGCAGTTTACCAGAGCTAGCCTCCACTGGCCGTATTTGCCGTGCAGCGTTGCGCGCTACTCCCTTATAATCTCCAGCCTGTACAGACCTGCCAGTACTGCCATCGCGCCTGTGACGGAACACTGCGCGCAATGACCGGTCAAATCGCCAGTTATCGAACCAGGAGAGATTCATGCTGCGTTTCATTGCCCCATCCTTGAGCCTGTTGCTTGCCCTGCCGTTGGGCGCGCATGCCGTCTCCAAGCAAGAGTACGCCCTGAACCAGAAGCTTCAAGAAGTCGCCAAGGAAAGCAGCGTGGGTACCCCTCGGGCAATCAACGAAGACATCCTCGATCAGGGCTACACTGTCGAAGGCAACCAGTTGATCAACCACCTCAGCGTTCGCGCCGGCCATGCACAAAAAATGCAGCAAAACCCGGAAGTCATGCGCGGCCAACTGGGAGACAGCGTGTGCCGTAACACCGGCTTTCGCCAGTTGATGGACCGCGGTGCTGTGCTGACCTACCGTTTCACCGAGTACAAAACCAACCGCCCGGTGATCGACCAGTCGTTCAACAAGGCCAGTTGCGTTTCCGGGCAGAAGAAGAAGTAACCAGCGTTCTCTGTTGCGCCGCTGCTCGCCATCGGCGCGCAGCTCAGCGATCAAGGCCTGAATGTGACGCGTACTCTACGCACGGTCACTACAGGCCTTGTCACTTCAGGCCCCGGTTGTTGGCCTGTACTGCGCAGTTCGGGCCCGGCTTGTCCGCCCGGCTCCCACCTGAACATCATGTACAGCCCATTGCCTGCCGCGTCCTCGCGAGCCCACGTTCGACACCGGCATAACCCTGCGACAAGGTCTAGATTTATAGCCAGGACCTTTCACTTTGCGGACAAGCAGAGGGGCCTGACCGATGTGCGGCCAGGCCGAAGGTTTTGCTGCAAAAGGAGAAGTTGAATGCCGTACCAGACCAACGAATTGCTAGCCAACCATTTCAAGAACAATGCAATCGACCTGACCCACCTCGAACAACAGCTCAACCTGGTCGCCCCCAACAGCCCCAACCTGCCACTGTACCGGGACATGATGCTGACCGTGTTGCGCATGGCGCACGATGACAGCGACCGCTGGAGCGCCAAGATCACCCTGCAGGCACTGCGTGAACTCGACCACGCCTTCCGTGTGCTGCACCAGTACAAGGGGCGACGCAAGGTCACCGTGTTCGGCTCGGCACGCACCCCGATCGAACACCCCATGTATGCCCTGGCCCGCGAGTTGGGTGCGACCCTGGCGCGCTCGGACCTGATGGTGATCACCGGGGCCGGGGGCGGCATCATGGCTGCGGCTCACGAAGGCGCAGGCGTCGACAACTGCCTGGGCTTCAACATCACCCTGCCCTTCGAGCAGCACGCCAATGCCACGGTGGATGGAACGGACAAGTTGCTGCCGTTCCACTTCTTTTTCATTCGCAAGCTGTTCTTCGTCAAGGAAGCTGACGCGCTGGTACTGTGCCCGGGCGGTTTCGGCACCCTGGACGAGGCCCTGGAAGTGCTGACCCTGATCCAGACCGGCAAGAGTCCGCTGGTGCCGGTGGTACTGCTCGACTCACCGGGGGGGACCTTCTGGCAGGATGCACTGGACTTCATTACCCGCCAGCTGGAAGGCAATCGCTACATCCTGCCGAACGATCTGAAGCTGGTGCGCCTGGTGAACAACGCCGACGATGCGGTAGCGGAAATCAACCAGTTCTACAGCAACTACCACTCCAGCCGCTGGCTGAAGAACCAGTTCGTGATTCGCACACACCACCCGCTCAGCGAAGCGGCCCTGCTCGACATCCAGCAGTCCTTCGCCGACCTGCGCCTGAGTGGCGACTTCCATCAGCACGCCTATGCAGGCGAGGAGCATGACGAGGCACAGTTCAGCCACTTGTCACGCCTGGCTTTTGCCTTCAATGGACGCGATCAGGGCCGCCTACGCGAGCTGGTAGACTTCATCAACCGGTCGGAAAACTGGGCAAAGCCTCAGCACAATGAAGCCCCGCAACGGGCACGTGAACCCCTCAAGGTCACCTGAAAAGCCACACCGTGAACATGCCTGGCCTACCCCCTTTCGGGTCGGCCATCGCTCAATCGTCCAGGCTGCGACCACTCAGCACACGACCGACCATCTCCATGGAAAAACCACGGTAGACCAGAAAACGGGTTTGCTGTGCGCGACTGCGCGGATCGGAGGGCAGTTGCCCGGAAAACTTGCGTTGCCATACATCGATCAGCAGGCTTTGCCAGTCGATGCCGCACTCACGCAAGGCCTGTTCGATATCACTACGCTGCAAACCGCGCTGACTGAGCTCTTCACGGATACGCGCAGGGCCATAGCCCGAACGGGAGCGGTAACTGATGAAACTTTCGAGATAGCGCGCTTCGCTGAGCAGGCCCTCTTCCGTCAGACGGTCGAGTTCCTGGTCGATCAATTCGAGCTCAGCGCCGCGCTGACGCAACTTGCGCGTCAGCTCGACACGACCATGCTCGCGTCGCGCGAGCAGGTCCATAGCTGTCCGCCTTATGGCGACGGGGGTATCGAGTACGACGGACATGGTCTATCTGCAAATCAGAAGTTGGCGTCGGCGTCAGCGTCGACCAGATCATCTTCAGGTTCTGCAGCAGCCGTTTTACCAGCAGCCGCAGCAGCTGCAGCTTCAACACCACCGGTCAGCAGCTTGTCACGGATCTGCTTCTCGAGGGTCGCGGCGATTTCCGGGTTCTCTGCCAGGAACTTGGCGGAGTTGGCTTTACCCTGACCGATCTTGCTGCCCTGGTAGCTGTACCAGGCACCGGCTTTTTCGAGGAAACCGTGCAGCACGCCCAGGTCGATGATCTCACCGTTGCGGTAGATGCCCTTGCCATACAGAATCTGGAACTCGGCCTGGCGGAACGGCGGCGCCACCTTGTTCTTGACGATTTTGACCCGGGTTTCGCTGCCGACCACTTCGTCGCCTTCCTTCACCGCGCCGGTACGGCGGATGTCCAGACGTACCGAAGCGTAGAACTTCAGCGCGTTACCACCGGTGGTGGTTTCCGGGCTGCCGAACATCACGCCGATTTTCATGCGGCTCTGGTTGATGAAGATCACCAGGCAGTTGGCGTTCTTGATGTTGCCGGTGATCTTGCGCAGTGCCTGGGACATCAGGCGAGCCTGCAGGCCCACGTGCATGTCGCCCATTTCGCCTTCGATCTCGGCCTTGGGTACCAGGGCCGCCACGGAGTCGACGATGATCACGTCGACAGCGTTGGAGCGCACCAGCATGTCGGTGATTTCCAGGGCCTGCTCACCGGTGTCCGGCTGCGAGACCAGCAGGTCGTCGACATTGACGCCCAGCTTGCCGGCGTACTCGGGGTCGAGGGCGTGTTCGGCGTCGACGAATGCGCAGGTGGCGCCGGCTTTTTGTGCCTGGGCGATCACCGACAGGGTCAGCGTGGTCTTACCCGACGACTCAGGACCGTAGATTTCGACGATACGGCCCTTTGGCAGGCCGCCGATGCCCAGAGCAATGTCCAGACCCAGCGAGCCGGTCGAGATTGCCGGAATCGCCTGGCGATCGTGATCGCCCATGCGCATGACCGCGCCTTTACCGAATTGACGTTCGATCTGACCCAGGGCCGCAGCCAAGGCACGCTTCTTGTTGTCGTCCATTGAAGTCCTCACGTAATCATCGATAGGGCCTGACGGCCACAACACCTGTATAAGTAGCCAGTATTATTCCACAGGGTTTTCTTTCCGCCTACCCCCGATTTGCGATTTACTCTGCGCCAAGCTGTAACAAGCCCTCTAGGGCGGCGATTACCGTTTGTCGGCGCACCGCATCGCGGTCGCCATCGAAGTGCCGGCGCTCGCTGGCCACATGCGCACCGTCGCCCCAGGCCAGCCATACAGTGCCCACCGGTTTGGCCGGCGAGCCGCCATCGGGCCCTGCCACGCCGCTGACCGCCACGGCAAAGCGTGCCCCGCTGGCAGCCTGGGCGCCGCGCACCATGGCCTCGACCACTTCCTGGCTGACCGCACCAACCTGCGGGAACAGTGCCTGGTCTACCCCCAGCTGGCGAGTCTTCTGGGCGTTGGAGTAGGTCACGTAGCCCGCTTCGAACCAGGCCGAACTGCCAGGAATACGCGTGATGGCCTCGGCGATACCGCCGCCGGTGCAGGACTCGGCCGTGGTGACTTGGGCATTGTAACGGCGCAGGTGTTCTCCCAGCCGGGCAGAAAGTGCGGTGATCGGGTCCATGGCGGGCTCCTTGAAGGTCTGGCGCCTACCCTACACCAGCTATCGGCGTGGCTGAACACTCAAGGTGTGAGCGCGCGTATGTAACCCTGGCAGGCGCGCAGGGCGATCAGTCCGGCGTCACCGGCATCGGTGATGGCGATAATTCGTCGAGCATGCGCCGGGTCAAGTCGGGCGCGTGGGGCGCCATGATCCAGGCTGCCGGCGCCGGGGGCGGCAGGCAGGTCGGGGGTGGCGTCGCGGTCGAGAAGGACCGACAACCGCAGATCAGCAGTAGCCAGCCGATCACGCAAGCGTGCCTGAGCCTGTTGTGCATCGAGAAGCTCCTGATAATGGGTGTTGTCGTTCAAATCCAGCTGGCGCTCCAGCACATGACGTTGCTGGCGTTCGCCCGGCAGCTCGGCGGCAGCACGCTCGGCCAGTTGCTGGCGTTCGAATGCCCAGGCCTGTTGCTGCTGCGCCAGCTGGCGGCCCAGGCGCCAGCCCTGGACCTGCCAGGTCAATGCGCAGGCCAGCAGCGCCAGGCTCAGCAGCACGCCAGCGTGCAAGCGGTTCAACACAGCACCTCGCGGGCGCGGGCCCAGAGTTTGAGGCGATCCTCCAGGCCATTGAGGCCACCGTTGATATGCCGCGTGATGCGGTTGAACTCACCGCGGTCGGCCAGCGCGTTAAGCCCGCGCGAGTGCCAGAACCAGGCAGCCGACTCGGCGGCCCAACGCGGTTGCTCGAGCAACTGCGGCAACTCCAGCAGACGCTCGTCGCCAAACAGCGCCATGCTGCAGGCGCGGTAGTTGTTGCGCCCTGTAACCTGGATCAGCCCCCGGCCGCAGTACCGCTGACCGTCGCCGTCCGCCTCCGGCGTGTTGCCCAGGCGCAGGGCCAGGGCGCCGGTGTCGTAACGGGACAGGTAGCGATCGCTGCCCAGCTCCTTCACGTAACGCAGGTGGCCCGACTCGTGGCCGATCTGCGCGAGGAAGGCAGCAATGCGCCGGGGGTTGTCGATTTCCCAACGGGCCATGGCAGTGTTCAGGGCGGGTACAAAAATGCCGGCATTGGCGCCGGCACCGGGAAGAATCTGCATCAAGTTCTGCTGAGTGATGACCATCATCATTCTCCAAAATGCATAGGGGTTTAGGCCTGTCCGGCCTTGAGCGAACGACCGGCATTACCCGGCCCGCCCTTGGCCCTGGCCTTGCCTTGCTTGCCGCCATTGCACTCGACCGTGGTGCTCCACCCGGACGCGCTGAACACCTGCTCGATCGACTCGATCAGGTACTCGCCATCGAGGCCGGGCTTGAAGCCCTGGGCATCGAGGGTGCGTTCGACGAACAGGCCGGTGCGGCCCGGCATTTCCAGGCGCAGGCTGGCGGTGCTGCGGTTGAGCGCCGCCAGGCGGGCCTTGGCGGCCTGCTCGGCAGCGCTACGGTTGGGGTACAGGTGGCGGTCGGTGTGCACAGGCGACAGGCCGTCGGGCGCGTCGTCGTTGGGCAGGTCGACCACGCTCTGCTGGCCGCTCTTGCTGTCCAGATGACGGGTTTGCACGGCCTTGTGGGTGCCTTTGTCGGTCATGCGAAACTGCCAGCTGCGCACGTCGCCACGGCTGATTCTGACGTTACCAAGGGCCTTGCCGCTGGCGCTCTTGCCGGCCTGGCGCGGCATCACCAGCAGCGCGCCGTTCGCTACCTTGGCGGTGCAGTCGAACAGGCGCCCCAGACGGGTGATGAAGTTGAAGTCCGACTCGTTGAACTGGTCAATGCGCGGTATGCGCAGCGTCACCGGGCACGCTGGCTGCCAGCCATTGCGCGCGGCGATGTCGCGCACGATCTGCTGCAGGGTGACGTTCTCCCAGCTGCCGCTGCGGGTGGTCTTGCCGCTGCCGCGCATGTCGCTGGCCTTGCCTCGGATCACGATGCTGTCAGGCGGCCCGGACAGCTCCACCTCATCCACGGCGTAGCGCCCCAGGCGGGTCAATGCCTGGCCGGCGTAGCCCAGATGCACCTCGATGAAGGCACCGCGTGCCGGCAATGCCACCTCGCCGTCGCGATCGTCGATACGCAGTTCGAACTCGTCCGAGTCCATGCCCGGCTTGTCGGTGGTACGCAGCGACAGCAGGCGATCATTGATCAGCGCGGTGATGTCCTTGCCATCGGCCACGATGCGAAACACAGGTTGCATGGTTGCTGCTCCAGAAGGGCCTGCCCGCGCACGCAGCGCTGGCAGGCAGGGGGGCGCGCCAGCTCAGTCCCATAACTGCACCAGGGCCTGGCGGGCGGGCGTCAACGCGGGCAGCCTGATGAGCACCCCGGCACCAAACGGCTGCGCCTGGTCGGCCAGGCCCTGGTTGGCATCGAGTACCGCTTCGACGCTGCCGTTGAGGTGCCCGTAGTAGTGCTGGCAGAGGCTGTCGAGCAGATCGCCGTCAGAGGTTCTGCAGATCGTCGCCATAGCTCACGAACTCCAATGAAAAGCCTTGTTTGCGAGGAATGCCGCCAGCCACCAGGCTGCTCTGGTCCTCCTCGATGCTGGTCAGGCACCAGTTGCCCAGTACCTCGCCGTAGCCGGTGGTCAGGCTCAGTGGCTGCAATTGCCGACCGATGCTGCGCAGCGCCTGCAACTGGCCGAGCCCGCTTTTGGCACCGGGAAAGATCGTGCCCTTGAGGGTGATGCGCTCTTCGCCCAGCCCCACCGCCTGCTGCGCCGGGTGGCGGCTCAGGCGCTCCTGGCCCGCCCAGCGAAAGCCGCTCTGGCGACGCAGTTCATCGAAGGTCGCGGTGTCGAGGTTGAAGTAGTAAGGCTGCGCCTGCGCCTGCAACGACTGCAGAATGAGCAGGTGCGGGAACGGCTTGACCACCTCGGCTGCCGGCGTGACCGACGGCGCGAAACTGCCGGTGGGCAGCAACGTGCCCAGCGACGGGCTGATGCGACCCGCCACCTTGTTGATGGCTGCGGCAGCCTTGGCCGCCTTCTGCTCGAAGATGACGATGCGCTCCTGCACCAGCGCGACCTTGGCCACGGCGCGGCTGTAACGGCCCAGCACCTTGTCGACGCCCCGCTGCGCCCGGTTGATGGCGCGCATCGTGCGTTGCAGCCTGGCGCCGATCAGCGGCCCGACGTAGGGGATGTCCTCGAGCGCGGCAGCGGCTTCGGCGATATCGCTGATGGCGCCGGTCATGGGCTCCAGCATCTCGTCGGCACTGCGCCGGCCCGCCTCCCCCGCTGCGATCAGCGCCCGCAGGGCCGAGTGCAACTGGTCCATGTAGGTCATGGCAGCTCCTTATACAAATGTGGGGTCGGCCAGTTGCCGCATCGAAGCCTGACGGGTCAGTTCGAGGAACTGACGTCGAATGATGGGCTCGATGTTCATCGCCAACTGGGCCGGGTCGGTGACACTGCCCTGCACGGTGATGGGCATGTTCGGGGCGAAGGTGATCTGTTGGGCAATCGGCTGCGGCGCAGGGCTGATCGAAGGTGGCGCAGGCGGCAACGACAGAATTGTCATGGGCTCGCCAGCGCCGGGATTCATCGAACGAGCGACATCGCCCAGCGACTTGGACAAGTGAGTGGGTTCGCCAGCAGGAGGCTTGGCAGCATCGTCGTCTGCAAACCACTTCTTGGCTAACGAGGAGCCCCACTCGCTGAACACAATACCCCCGATCAGCGAACCGATCGCAGGACCGATGACAGGAACGAAAGCGCCCAGTGCAGCCCCGGCCAGTGCGCCACCAAAACCGCCCACTGCCCCACCATATCCCTCGGCCTTCTGCTCGGTGGTTTCTGCAGTGAGGAAGGTCTTGCCGAACTTGTAGATGGCCTCGACGGCTGCGGGCGCTCGAGCGGCCTTGATCGCCGGAACAGCCTTGCCGAGGTAACCTTTGATGCTTTCCCAGCGCCCAACCGGAGCAGATGAAGGTCGGCGCCTGGAGGGGCTGTTCTTTCTTCCCCCTCTACCCCTTCTCGAAGTTATCGCGCCGCAGCAAAAGTCCTGGGCATTGACGACAAACACGCGTTGCGGCGCCCTTGCGCCTTTGGGAGCGTCGCCACCCAGCACGCCAGCCTTCCGTAGCCCTGCCCTGAAATCACTGGCAACAGCGATGATACCTATGGGCTGCGGCCCCTTTGCCGGGGGCCCGGTATCATCGCTCCCCGCCATCCTACTGCTGAGCGGGTCGGATACTCGACCCGCCGCAGGTGTCCCATCGGTTGGCAGAGATGCAGGCGCTGCAGTCTCCAGTGAAGCAGCCGCAGCTGCCCCTGCGGGTGCCTGCGGTGCCGCTTGCGATCTGATGTTTACGGATACCCTGGCGGGCTTCGATTGCGAAAGCCGGCGCGCAACATCGGCGACCTTGAAACTGATCACCTGCAAGTGCCCGTCGATGCTCTTCAACAATGTCAGCCTGTGCCGGGAGCCCTGTGCGTCAGCAGCCTGTACGGCGCCCCCGGTCTTTGCTTGAGTTCTCGCGCCTGGCGGATCACCAGGAGCGCTGTCGAGCATCCCGTTGCCCAGCGACTCGTGCCCGAGCGGGTACAGATCGCCCTTGCCTTCGCTGCTCAATTGCCTGAGTTGCCGGATCCGCGCCTCAAGCAGCTTGAATGATGCGCCGATCGTCGAACTGACCGAGGCGCCGATAACCAGTTTCAACGCTAACGCGTTTGCCATACGGTCCCCCTGTGCGTGCAAAACCGGCTCACTCCGTGAGCCACCAGACCATGTCGGTGAACGACATGGTCATGATCTCGGTGGCAGAAAAATTCAGCTCACGGGCAAGCCGCCTGGCGGCCACCTTCTGAAGGGAGGGGTCAAAGCTCGTCGTCTTGCACCAGGCGAAAATAGCCCGCCTGCAGGCGGCCATAGTCCTTGAGCGCGAGGCCCTCCAGGTCCTTGATGCCCACCTCGGCGAGGGAGGCGAACAGGTTCAGCTCACGCTGCTCGTCGTCGCCGCTGCCGGCCGACTGAGCCGCACGAATGTCGCGTACCGTAGGCGAGCGCAACGACAGGCTGTCGACCTTGATGCCATTGGCTTCGCTAGGCCGGGTCAGCGTCACCACCACGCCGTCGGCGCTCAGCTTCATCCAGCTGGGGATCTTTGCTTGGGTCATGAGAAGTCCTTACAGGCCCAGGGCCGAACGTTGAGCCGCGAGCTGGTCGACGCCGTCGATCACGCGCTTCATGCCGATGGGGTCGATCTCGTAGATCAGGCGTCCGCCGACTTCCAGCTTGTAGTAGGTGACGGCGACGGTGTGCTTGACCTCGGCCTTGTCACCGGCCTTCCAATCACCCATGTCGACTTCCTTGAGCGCGCCGCGCAGGGTCACGATCACCGGGGTGACAGCGCCCTTGAGGCCCTTGAAGGCACCGCGGAAGGTGCCGTTGAACGCAGAACCATCGGCCAGGCCGAAGAACTTCAGCGACTCACGGCGCACGCCGGTAGTGGTGAAGCCGGCTTCCTGCTTCTCCATGCCCATGTCCATCTCGATGGGCATGTCCATGCCGCCCACCCGGTGCTCTTCCATTTTCAGGGTGAGCTTGGGCAGGGTCAGGCTGGTGACATCGCCCTGGAAGCTGGTGCCATCGACGAACAGGTTCAGGTTCGCCAGGGTTTCGGGAATCATTGCCATTGCTAGTGCTCCTTAAGCTGCGTTATCGAGAACTTCGGTCAGCCACTGGTTGGTGACCTCGACGCGGAAGTTGGGGTTTTCGGCCGGTGGTACGTCGGTGAAGCGGATGTTCCAGTACACCTTGCCCTGCTCCAGCTGGCTGGCACTGTTGAGTTCCGGGTCGGCGAACACTTCGAAGTTGATGATCGCGCCCTGGGCCTTGAGGTCGCGCATGAACGCCTGCAGGCCTTCGGTCACGTCCTTGACGTAGGTGGCGGTGATCGAACGGTCGACTGCCCATTTGTGCCCGTAGAGAATCGCGTCCATCACGATGTCCATGGTGCGCACGCGGGTGACGAAGGCCCACTTCGGGTCGCTGCTCAGGGTGCGGTTGCCCCACAGGCGATAGCCGTCATCGCGGATGATGGTGGTGATGTTGGCGTTGTTGAGCAGGTTGGCGCGGCAGGTCTCGTCGCCATCGAGGAACTCGATGGGGCGGGTGGTGCCGGTAATGCCGACGAACTCCTTGTTCGAGGGCGAGGCCCAGAAGCCGTACTCGTTGTCGGTCCAGGCGAACAGGCCGGCGACCCAGGCCGAGGCCGCTGCATCGACGGTGGCGCTGGTGGTGGTGTCCCAGTACTGCACGCCCGGGTCGACCAGGAAGGCGCGCTTGGCACCGAAGTTTTCGGCGTAGGCCAGGGCGGCCTCGTCGGTGGTGGCCGGGCCGTCGATGATGGCCAGGCCGCGCAGCTTGTCGGCCAGGGCCACCAGGGCGGTGGCGACGGCTTGAGTTGCGCTGTGCTTTGGAGTAACCAGCAGGCGCGGCTGGGCGTTGAAACGGCTCTTGCCGTCGAGCAGCGCTTGCAGGCCGGTACGCTTGCCGTCGGCCAGCACGCTGCCGATGATGGCCGAGGTCTGCTCGGCCGCATCGGCAACCTTGGCCACGCCGCAGGCGACGATGACCGCCTTGGCGCGCTGGTAGATGGCCTGGCAGGCATGGGTGATGGCCGCGTCGGCGCCGAAGGCGGCGATAGCTTCACGCTCGCTGGTGATCAGCACCAGGTCGTTGAACTTGGCGCTGGCGGTCGGGCCTTCGGTGAAGGTGTCCACCAGGCCGATGATCGAGGACGACGGCAACGCGATGGTGCGGGCGCCGGTGTCGACGTTGGTGACGGTGACGCCGTGAAAGAAACCACTCATGGGTAAACTCCGGGTATGAAAAAGGCCCTGCAATGCAGAGCTGTAAGGGGTGAAGCCAGGAATAAAAACGCCCCGACAGTGCGGGGCGTTATTGGGTCTGCTCGGCGATCCAGGGCGGCGCTACCGGGCGCTGCGCCGGATCGGGGAACACTTCGGACTGGGGCAGGTCGCGCAGGGCCTGGCGATACACCAGCAGTTCGGCGAACTGCTCAGCGGTCAGCGTGGTGAGCACCTGCATATCCTGCTCGTCGCGGTGACGGGTCACCAGCCATTCCGTCGATGACACTTCGCCATCTCGCCACGCGCGCTCGATGGCCGCCAGCTCCTCGGCCGTCAACACAGCAACAGGCGGATCAATGAGGATCGGCAACCCTTGGCCGTCATGACTGCGGACCTTCGCGGGGTCAGGATTGGCGATCACTTCCTCGTATCGCTCATCACTGATCTCGATCGCCTCTGGCGGTATCGGAGCCGGCCCGTTCTCCAGGTAGCAGTTACCTGTGATATGGCTGTAGTACCGCTTCATTTCCCTACCCCTATCGCCTGAATGTTGCCAACAACACGGCCGCCGTTGTGGTTATATGTGTCTGCGTTCCCACCGTTCACCGTGACTGTATTTAGGCCGCCGAACACCGGCGCCGATGAGTGCACGCCACCAGCCGCACGGACCCACGCCGAAAAGGCCAACGGCCAGGTGAAAGCCGTTGTAGCGCTTGCCGATGTGGATACCGACACCCACTGTAGAAGTAAGCCACCGAGCCAGGTCGGGAACAGCACGTATCCGTTAGCCCCAAACGATGCGGCAAAGCCCCAGCGCATCTTTTTCGGCGTGACGACCACGTCGTCAGCCGTGCCCGAATCGACCTGAGGCTGGGTTGCGATTTTGTCAGTCGTTAGCAACTCGGACCAATACACGGTGTTCGGGTCTTCGAGCCAGTACTGGCCCAACCAGAACTTGCGATCGGCAGGATTGGTTCCGTGCTCTACAGCCAAGTAGTAGGTCACATCTAAACGGGGCGTAATAGCCACCACCCCGATTAGCGACCCTCTGTTTGTAGGCGGGCCTGCGGGCGTCGCAGAACTACCCGCGTTCGCGCCGGAAGCGCGATACAAGCCACCAGGCACGATTGCCTGAAAGGTCGCCAGGGGTGGCGCAGAATTGATAGCCAGACCAACGTTATTCAGTTGCTTGATCGCTGCTTGTAACGCCCGCAGCGGCGTAATGATCTTGGTGTTGTCAGCCCCAGCCTCGGCCTCGGCCTGGGTTGCCTGTGCTGCTCGCAGTTTCCTGGGCGTGATGATCGTCGTGTCATCCGCGCCGGTGGTGACCTGCGCCTGGGTCGCCACCTTCGCCCAACCAAATTTACTTTCCGTCGCCTGAGTGATCACCTTAGCAATCGCTTGGAACACCCGCAGCGGCGTCATAACCTTGGTGTCGTCAGTGCCAGCCTCTGCCTCCGGCTGCGTGGCTCTTATCGTGAGCGACTGCACTAGGTCATTCACCTGCGTCTTGGTGTACACGTCCGTCAACCCGTAACCCGCCACTGTGGTTGGGTTCGTCGCGGCGACCACTCGGCCATAGGCGTCGACCTGTACGCTACGGTAAGTACCAGCGGCCACCCCGGTGCGGCCGAATGCCATCCCGTAGTTCAAGGCAGTCACGCCCAAGGTAATCGGCGCATCAGTCAGCAGTTGCCATGCGCTGTCGGCGTTTACCGTCCCGCGCTCGACCAGCACCAACATGCCCGGCGTCACCTTCGCACTGGCATCGGCATCGGTGCAGCGTGTCCAGGCGCCCCCTGCCACCACCAGATACAAGCCATTGTCCTTGGCAACGGCCTGATTCTTCACGAGCACTCGCGCCCCGGCCGTCAGCGCAACGCCGTCCACCGTCTGCAGGCCGCTCAAAGTGATGGCGGCGGTCGTCGCGGCCAGCACCGAGTGCTTGAAGTCCTGCCGCGCCAGTTCCTCGGTGACCCATTCCCGCGTGGCCAGCACCACGCTCGGATCGATCTTGAGCACCACGTTGCTAGAGCTGCTGACCACCAGGTTCATGCGCACCACCTGAGTGCGGCCCGAGCCCTGGTTGAGCAGCGGTTTGTAGGTAGGCGCACAGTTGGCCACCGCCACCAGGTCGCCGTCGGCGTCGTACAGCCCCACCTCGCGAATCCAGCGACCGCCGATCTCGGCCGGGATCACCTGCTCGGCGACGATGACCGCACTGTCCTTTTCGTCGACCTTGAGCTGGTTCAGCGGCGCCCGCCGCCACTCGTTGAGCAGGCTGGTCCAGCTCGCGTCGGGCATTGGCAGCGGCGGGTTGTCCAGCCCTGCCGGACTGGCGTCACCGACGGCCATGTGTGTGATTTTCCAAGGAATGCCCAGGGCATCCGCATTGGCCTGTTTCGCGGCCCCCACCTTGGTCAGGATCGCGTAGAACTGGGAGTTCTGATCAACCATTAGTAAATGTCCAGATAATCAATGGTGTGTTCTCGCCCACCACGCCCGATGGCCCCCATGACCGTGAGGTCGGCCGGCGCAGGCGGGTAGATGTCAAGTTCGTCGCCGTCTTGCAGCGCGGCGCCGAGGTAAAGCGAGCCGGCGGTTTCCAGGCTGATGACCAGGCCGCTCAGGTGTCGGCTGACGGGCCTGGCGTCGTCGATCAGCCAGGTCAGTTCCTGGTACGTCTGTTCGCTGATCCCCGCCTCGGACACGCCGATCTTCAGCGCGAACGTGCCGGGCACCGCAGGGGGCGTGGCCTTGAACCACTCGATCACTTCGATCAAATAGCCAAACGGCTCCACCACGCGGCGCAATGCGCCGATCGTGCCCTTGTGGGCATGCACGTAGAACGAGGAGCGAATCACCGAGCGCTTGATCGCCTCGGGCCAGGTGTCGTCCCAACGGTCCACCGACCAGGCCCAGGCCAGCTGGTACAACAAGTTCGCCGGGCAGGTATCGGGGTTGTACAGGGTGCGCAGGGTGACCTTGAGGTCTTCGTTGGAGGCCGCCTCGACGGCCCGTTCCAGCTGCGTGCTGTTGAGCGGCAGGAGGCTGTGCATGTCAGCCCCCCCGCGTCAGTTCGAACCCGGTGCACCAGGCCGCCTGCGCCTTGCTCGGGCGGATGTCGGTCCAGTTGCGCAGCTCCACCCGGCTCACACCGGCGATGTGCAGTTGCGCATCGATGGCCGAGCGCGAGACCTCCACGCCCAGGCGTCGTCGGGGGTTGACCCAGGCCTGCAGGCGCCGCTGGCACTCGGCCAGGGTCGCTTCGTTCTCCGGCCCCGTCCCGGCCATGTAGAGCACGGCATCGATGCGATAAGGAATCACCTCGGCACTGCGCACTTCCAAGCGGTCCGCCACCGGGCGTACATCGTCGTCGTTGAGGTAGGCGGCCACTTCGGCCAGCAACTGCGCACTGGCGATGCCGTCCTCCTCCAGGCTCAGCACCGTCACCTCCACCACTGCCGGTGACGGGCTTTCTGCAGAGGCATCGGCCACCTGCCCCGAGGCATTGCGTGCATGCAGGATGTAGCTGTTGCGCGGGCCGGCGGTGGTCAGGCCCTCGTACACCAGTTGCACCCGCTCGCGCAGTGCATCGTCTTCCTCAAGCACTTCGAGGGTCGGTGGCACACTGTTCGCGTCTTCGGCCTGTACCACCAGCCGCTTGAGCTGCACGTTGGCTGCCAGCTGGTCCAGGTCGCTGCCCTGGGCATAGGCCAGCAGCAGCGCCTTGGCGGCATCGTTGACCCGCGCCCGATTGAGCAGCTTGCGGTACGCGCCCACCTCCAGCAGTTTGGTTACCGGGTCGCTTTCCAGCAGCGCGTCCCAGTTCTCGCCCATGTGCGACCGAAAGGCCGCCAGGTCATCCTGGAAGATGTCCTCGAAGTCGAGATCTTCCAGCACCTGCGGCGCGGGCAGCGCCGACAGTTCCACGTTGCTCATGCCGTTATCTCCAGCAGTTGGCTGTCGCCCAGGTACTGCCCGCTCAGCTGCAGGCTGATCTGCCCGCCCACTACCGCCACCACGCGCACCCGCTGCAATTTCAGGCGTGGTTCCCAGCGGGTCAGGGCGCGGGCGACCTCGGCCTGCACCGCACTCTTCCAGCCCTCGTTGACTGGCAGGTCGACGAAACGGCGCAGCTTGCTGCCGTAGTCGGGGCGCATGCGCCGGCTGCCCAGCGGGGTGGTGAGGATGTCTTCGATGGACTGGCGCAGGTGCCCGATGCCGGACAGCGTCTGCCCGCCGTGGCGGCTCATGCCGATCATCGCGGTACCTCCCTGGCCTGAATGCATTCACTAGCCATGTTGTCTCCAGGCATAAAAAAGCCCGCGTCGGCGGGCGGGGTTCAGTGCTTGTGATTGGCGGTGTTGCCGCCGGTGTCGATGATCTTGCCGGCCCCCAGGATGTCACCGGTCACACGCAGGCCACCGTTGATGCTCACCTCACCGGTCAGGGCAATGTTGGCGGCGTTCAGGGTGATTGCGTTGTCGGTGACCAGCAGCGAGCTGCCGGCCACCTTTAGGCTGACGGTGCCACCGGGCAGCTCGATGCTGTAGCTGCGGGCCTGCCAGTCGTAGACCAGCGAACCACCGTCATCGAAGCGCCATACCTCGACGTGCTCGCGGTTGTCGGGTGGCGCGCCGGCATTGCCGTACAGGCCCGGTACGAAGGTACCCTGCGCCGGCTCACCGCTGGGGCTGAGCAGTGCGCCCTGCTCGTTCAGGCTCGGCGCACGCCAGTGGCGGGCCTTGCCTGCCGCGTGGCTGTGCCAGCGCACCCAGGCGCTGGTCCAGCCGGCGCCATCGGAGACCCGTACCCGCGCTGCTGCCAGGTCGATGCCGACCACCCGACATGGAATGACCAGCGCCGCCAGCATGCGGTCATGCATGGAGCTGGCGTAACTCATGCCATATCCTCCGGTGCCTGGTAGCTGTCCTTGTGCGCGGGCCCTGTGTCGGGGCTGAAGGCGAACAGCAGCGAACCGGGTGGCTGGTCTGGCCAGGGCCACTGCAGGTCGCCAAGGTAAACGGGCTGCTGCCATTGCACCCGCCATTCCAGGGTGCCGGGTACTTCGGCAGGTATGGCCGTCTGCGCCTTCACATTGAGGGTCGCCGCGACGAAATCCACGCCCCAGAACTGCTTGTGCAGCACAAGCGTTGATTTCGCCGCCAATGTGGCGGCTTGCAGGGCGGCGTGTTGCTGCTGTGCATCCACCAGGATGCGTGCCTCGAAACGCGCCAGGATGCACAAGCGTCCATCGCCGGGGTCAACGCTTGCCTCCATAGCGGTGATGGTGTGACACAGTGCCGGTTGCGGAGTGTGCTCGTTGATTGCGCTGAACGCTTCAACCGTCGCGAAATCAGGTACACCCGCCTGGAATGTTGCGGTAATGGCCTGGCTCAATAGCTTGAGTTCGTTCACAAGCCCTCCTTTCGTGTCTTCTTCGGCAAGCCGCCCACTGCGGTTGCAGCGGGCGTTGCGTTCACTGCGGCGACTACGGCTCGAACCAGCCGGTCGGCGAAATCCGGCCCTCGGAGCGCTTGGCTGCCAGCGTGCCGGCATTCTTGAAGTTGAAGGTCTGCGGGTACAGGAACGCCAGCGATACGCCACCGAACACGAAGCTGCGCGAGCCGCTGTTGTCCTTCAGGTCGTAGTTGGTACGTACATCGTGGTTTCCGCTGTCGGGCGAGAAGTACTCGGCGTAGTCACCGGTGGCAGAGGTGCTCATGACGCACCTGGAGTCCATTCGAACGCCGGTAGCCAAGGGTGCGATATACCCGGAGCAGTCCATCAAGGTGCCGACAGGGCCTGGACTTGCACCGGGCGTTTCGGGTAGTAGCAGGTAAATGCCTCTGGACACCACCTCGGTGCCGGTGTCGTAGATGTTGCGCACCTCATGGGTGTCCAGATAGAACGACGCCAGGTAGCAGAAATGTGCGAACCCGGGGGGCGCGGGCAACAAAAATGCGCCGAAGGACAGCGCCCCTATGTTGTCGAGCGTAAGGGTGGTTGCAGTGTTAGCGACGACGGTCGCTACCCGGCCGGACCACTGCCCGCCCTCACTGATGACCAGGCACTGCACACCGGCAAGATTGTTGTCGGCCATCCAGTCGTAGCTTTTTTCAGCGATATCATGGGTACCCTCGCCGGCCTTGTTCAGCGTGATCACGTTGCCGCTGATACTGCCCACGCGCAGGAACGGCATGGTTTTCACCACAGCACTGGCGTCACCTTCATTGGCACAGGCAAAGGCGGCGTACCAGCTCTCTTTGCAGTTGCTGCGTTCGGCACCGAGACCGGCTGGCGCCACGCTGGCGACCTTGTCAGCCATCGCGAAGGTCGGAACCATGCCCCGTGTGTATTGGCCGCGAAAGCGAAAACCGCCCATCGCAACAAAATTCCTGCTCAGCCTGAGCGACGTGGCAGAGCCGTAGATCACCGCGTCGCGCGGCCCCTGGGCCAGGGTTAGGCCGACGTTGCCGGCATTCTCGTACAAGCGGGTGTTATCAGACATAGGTTTCTCCGGACATGAAAAAGCCGCTGCAAGCGGCTTTCGATAGTGTTGCGATGATCATTGCTCCTGGTCGCGCTCACGCAGGTCGCGCTGCAGTGGCGCATCCGATGCCAGGGGCGGCACGCCCTGTGCCACACCCAGCCGCTTCGCAGCCCAGCGCTCGTAAAGCCCGATGGCCACGTCGGCGCCCGCCATGGCGGTCAGGCAACCAAAGGCCGCGGCGCTCCAGATCGACAGCCCGCTGGCATACAGCAGCATCACGGTCGATACGCCGCAGACCATGCAGGCCCCGGAGCGCAGCAGCAGTCGCCTGAACAGGCCCCAGCCGCGGTCGCCCTCCTTGTCTGCGCGCCACATCTCGCCAGACAGACCGCCCAGCAATGCCAGGACGATCACCAGCCAGATCGGCATTTCCAGCAACGTCTGTTGCTCGTTTGTCATGCTCGTGCTCCCTTGTTGAACAGCCGATCACTCGGCATTCCAAAAAGCCCGGTCGCCCAGGCTTTTCAGTAATGCGTTGTCGGACCGCCGGCCACTGCTGGTGCGCCGTGCGATCCCGCCTCAAATTGTTCCTCCGACCGCGGCCGCCTGCCCGCCGGATAACTGCTTACGGTGCTTTACGCTGCACACCCGGGTCAGTTGCCAACCCTCTGAACAGTTCAGGCCTGTTCATCGCTGCCTTTGCCACTGCCGGTGTCTGACCGGCTTGAGACAAAGGTTATGCATCAATGCATATGCAGTCAATGCATTTTTGGAAATATTTATGCACGCGGTTTTGCGCTAACGCATGAAAGCCTTGCCCTACTTGCGCTGGAGTGCTGTCTTGAGGGGTAGATCTTTTGCAGGAACCGGCCTTGCCGGCGAAGGATTCAGTGGGATTGCCGCAAATATTTGGTGCGATCATTCGCCGGCAAGGCCGTCCCCTGCAGTCATTTGCAGGCACAAAAAAACCCGCCGAGGCGGGTTTGATGCAGCGACAGAACCTAGCGGGCGTACATGCCCCACCAGAACACATGCCCGAGGATGCTGATCTGCTCCTCCTGCATCTGCTGGAAGGTGTAGTCCTCATCCGGGTGCTCGTCGCGGTTGAAGCTGCGCAGGCGGATACCCGTGGGCAGGCGATACAGCTGTTTCACGCGCAACTGGCCATTGTGGTTGATGGCGTACAGGTCGCCGTCGACAATGTCGCCGATGCCGCTCTTGCCCGCATTCACCCCCACCGTGGCGCCATCACGCAGCACCGGCAGCATGCTGTTGCCGCGCACCGTCACGCACTTGGCCTGGTCGAACTGCACGCCGTTGTGACGCAGGCTGCGCTTGCCGAAGCGCAGGCTGGCCTTCTCGCTTTCCTCGATGACGAATCGTCCTGATCCTGCTGCCAACTCGACCTCACGAAGAAACGGAATGGATACCTCGTCGTCCTCGACGGGGGTGTCGTCATCCCACAGGCTGATGTCCTGCAGCTGCACGTCGGCGCGCGGCGCGTTCGCCGGGCGGGTATCGCCCAGGTCGGCACGGCCGCGCAACTGATCGGTGCTCACGCCGAAGTACTCGGCGATCTTCGACACATGCTTGTCGGAAGGATCGACGATCTTCTCGCTGAGAATCCGCGACAGGGTGGATTGGGGCACGCCGGTGCGACGGTGAAGCTCCGTGGGGGAGATCCCGTGGCGGTCGAGCAATGCTCTCAAGACGGTAGCTACGTTGCGTTTTTGCATAACGTGCATAGTACTCATCTCGTGCGCAAATGCAAATTCAAATATGCATTAACACAATGCCAGGGGCAAAAGGTCGCTGCGCAGCGTTAGGCCCGGCAACGGGGAAAAAATCCCTGTACCATTGCCCGCTGCCTTTGGTCTAAACGACACTGCGAGCCAAGTTTCTGTAATGAGCGATCTTTCCGCACACACCCCGATGATGCAGCAGTACTGGAAGCTGAAGAACCAGCACCCGGACCAGCTGATGTTCTACCGCATGGGCGATTTCTACGAGATCTTCTACGAAGACGCGAAGAAGGCCGCCAAACTGCTGGATATCACCCTGACCGCCCGCGGGCAGTCAGCGGGCCAGTCGATCCCCATGTGCGGTATCCCCTACCACGCCGCCGAAGGCTACCTGGCCAAGCTGGTGAAGCTGGGCGAATCGGTGGTGATCTGCGAGCAGATCGGCGACCCGGCCACCAGCAAGGGCCCGGTGGAACGCCAGGTGGTGCGCATCATCACCCCAGGCACGGTCAGCGACGAAGCCCTGCTCGACGAGCGCCGCGACAACCTGATCGCCGCCGTACTGGGTGACGAACGCCTGTTCGGCCTGGCCGTGCTGGATATCACCAGCGGCAACTTCACCGTGCAGGAGTTCAAGGGCTGGGAAAACCTGCTGGCCGAGCTCGAGCGGGTCAACCCCGTGGAGCTGCTGATCCCCGACGACTGGCCCCAGGGCCTGCCCGCCGAGAAGCGCCGTGGCTCGCGCCGCCGCGCACCATGGGACTTCGACCGTGACTCGGCGCGCAAGAGCCTGTGCCAGCAGTTCGCAACCCAGGACCTCAAGGGCTTCGGCTGCGAGAAGCTGACCCTGGCCATCGGCGCCGCCGGCTGCCTGCTCGCCTACGCCAAGGAAACCCAGCGCACCGCCCTGCCGCACCTGCGCAGCCTCAAGCACGAGCGGCTGGACGACACCGTGGTGCTCGACGGCGCCAGCCGGCGCAACCTGGAGCTGGACGTCAACCTGGCCGGGGGCCGCGACAACACTCTGCAATCGGTGATCGACCGCTGTCAGACCGCCATGGGCAGCCGCCTGCTGACCCGCTGGCTGAACCGGCCGCTGCGTGACCTGAAGGTGCTGCAGGCCCGCCAGAGCTCGATTCGCTGCCTACTCGACGGCTACCGCTTCGAGAAGCTGCAACCGCAACTGAAGGACATCGGCGATATCGAGCGGATTCTCGCCCGTATCGGCCTGCGCAATGCTCGCCCACGGGACCTGGCGCGCCTGCGCGACGCGCTTGGCGCGCTGCCTGAACTGCAGAACGCCATGGCCGAGCTGGAGGCACCGCATCTGGCGCGCCTGGCGGCCATCGCCGGTACCTACCCGGAACTGGCCGACCTGCTGCAGAAGGCGATCATCGACAACCCGCCTGCGGTGATCCGTGATGGCGGCGTGCTCAAGGTCGGCTATGACGCCGAGCTCGACGACCTGCTGTCGATGAGCGAGAACGCCGGGCAGTTCCTGATCGACCTCGAAGCCCGCGAAAAGGCCCGCACGGGCCTTGCCAACCTCAAGGTCGGCTACAACCGCGTGCATGGCTACTTCATCGAGCTGCCGAGCAAGCAGGCCGAACAGGCGCCGGCCGATTACATCCGCCGCCAGACCCTCAAGGGCGCCGAGCGCTTCATCACCCCCGAGCTCAAGACGTTCGAAGACAAGGCGCTGTCGGCCAAGAGCCGCGCCCTGGCGCGCGAGAAGATGCTCTACGATGCGTTGCTCGAAACCCTGATCGGCCACCTGGCCCCGCTGCAGGACACCGCCGCGGCGCTGGCCGAACTGGATGTGGTCAGCAACCTGGCCGAGCGTGCGCTGAACCTTGACCTCAACTGCCCGACATTCGTCGACGAACCGTGCATGCGCATCCGCCAGGGTCGCCACCCGGTGGTCGAGCAGGTGTTGACCACGCCGTTCGTGGCCAACGACCTGGGCCTGGACGACAACACGCGCATGCTGGTGATCACCGGCCCGAACATGGGTGGTAAGTCCACCTACATGCGCCAGACCGCACTGATCGTGCTGCTGGCGCATATCGGCAGCTTCGTGCCGGCCGCCAGCTGCGAGCTGTCGCTGGTGGACCGCATCTTCACCCGTATCGGTTCCAGCGACGACCTGGCCGGCGGGCGCTCTACCTTCATGGTGGAGATGAGCGAAACCGCCAACATCCTGCACAACGCCACCGAACGCAGCCTGGTGCTGATGGACGAAGTGGGCCGCGGCACCAGTACCTTCGACGGCCTCTCGCTGGCCTGGGCCGCCGCCGAGCGCCTGGCCCAGCTGCGCGCCTACACGCTGTTTGCCACGCACTACTTCGAACTGACCGTGCTGCCCGAAAGCGAGCCGCTGGTGGCCAACGTGCACCTGAACGCTACCGAGCACAACGAACGCATCGTGTTCCTGCACCATGTGCTGCCAGGGCCTGCCAGCCAGAGCTACGGCCTGGCAGTGGCACAACTGGCAGGCGTGCCGGCACCGGTGATCCAGCGAGCCCGCGAGCACCTGGGCCGCCTGGAAACCAACAGCCTGCCCCACGAAACCGCGCCAGCAAGCCCGGGAGCGCCCAGCACGCCGCACCAGAGCGACCTGTTCGCCAGCCTGCCGCATCCGGTGATCGAGAAGATCGGCAAGCTCGACGTGGACAACCTGACGCCACGCCAAGCTATCGAAATGCTCTATACACTAAAGACTCTGTTATAACGCCCCATCGCACAAACTGATAGAATCCCGCGCGGTTCGGCGGGGCAGCGAGTTAGTAGCCTGGCTCGCTGCCGACCTACCGAACCGAGCGGCCCTGTCTGGAAGGGAACGCTGCCGTCGCCTGAGGAGAAAATTAGAAATGACCTTCGTCGTCACCGACAACTGCATCAAGTGCAAGTACACCGACTGTGTAGAAGTCTGTCCGGTGGACTGCTTCTACGAAGGCCCGAACTTCCTGGTCATTCACCCGGATGAGTGCATCGACTGTGCACTGTGCGAGCCTGAGTGCCCCGCCGTTGCGATCTTCTCGGAAGATGAAGTGCCGGCCGGCATGGAAAACTTCATCGAGCTCAACGCCGAGCTGGCCGAAATCTGGCCGAACATCACCGAGAAGAAGGATTCGATGCCAGACGCTGCAGAGTGGGATGGCAAGCCGGGCAAGATTGCAGATCTGGAGCGTTGATCGACGCCGGATCAATGAAAAAGGCCCTTCGGGGCCTTTTTTATGTTCGCTGCAGGGCCACCCACTTTTTCGCAGGCAAAAAAAAGGGGCGGTATGACCCGCCCACATTTTTTTCCGTAGTCCCTGTATTCCCTATCATCATCCTGATGAATCGCATCCCGCGATGTCCTTGGCGCTCATCCTTGAGAACCTGTGTCAGTCCGTAGACACAGTTCAGATACTATCCCCTGCAGCCGGCAGAGCAACTGGTAAAAGCTCTCAAAAAAAGTCCGGAAGGTGACGCCACCTCACAATAAACTCTTTCAATATCAATTGGTTAGACAAAATACCACGTCAAAACCGACTGGAATTTACACCCGCTTGATATAAAGGCTTACGGATCTTGTAAGCGATAACCTACAAATCCAATAACAATACGCAACCGGGAAAGGTTGCCGCCGTGGTATCGGTGTTTCTGCGCGTGTCTGAGCGCTTGAGACAGCCACGAACAAAAACGCCTCGACTGGGTCGAGGCGCCTTTTCACAGCCGTCGCAGTTACTGGAACAGCGACTCGCTGGACAGACCGTTCTTCTCCAGGATCTCCCGCAGCCGCTTGAGGCCCTCCACCTGGATCTGACGTACCCGCTCCCGCGTAAGACCAATCTCCAGGCCGACATCCTCCAGGGTGCTGCTCTCATGCCCGCGCAGGCCAAAGCGGCGAATCACCACCTCACGCTGCTTGTCGGTCAGTTCGCTCAGCCACAGGTCGATGCTCTGGGACAGGTCGTCGTCCTGCAACAGCTCGCAAGGGTCGGTGGGACGATCGTCGGTGAGGGTATCGAGCAGGGTCTTGTCCGAGTCCGGGCCCAGTGAAACGTCCACCGAAGACACGCGCTCGTTCAGGCCGAGCATGCGCTTGACCTCGCCTACGGGTTTTTCCAGCAGGTTGGCGATCTCTTCCGGTGACGGCTCGTGATCGAGTTTCTGGGTCAGCTCGCGTGCTGCACGCAGGTAGACGTTCAGTTCCTTGACCACATGGATCGGCAGGCGAATGGTGCGCGTCTGGTTCATGATGGCGCGTTCGATGGTCTGCCGGATCCACCAGGTGGCGTAGGTCGAGAAACGGAACCCACGCTCGGGGTCGAACTTCTCGACTGCGCGAATCAGGCCCAGGTTGCCCTCTTCGATCAGGTCGAGCAGCGATAGACCGCGGTTGACGTAGCGGCGCGCAATCTTCACCACCAGGCGCAGGTTGCTTTCGATCATGCGTTTGCGCCCGGCAGGGTCGCCACTTTGCGACAAACGCGCAAAATGAACTTCTTCTTCCGGGGAAAGCAGGGGCGAAAAGCCGATTTCGTTGAGGTAGAGCTGAGTTGCATCAAGTGCTCGAGTGTAATCGATGTACTTGTGCTGTTTGAGCGGTGAGCCTTGTTTGGCCCGGGTCCGAACCGGAGATACAGCAGGTTCGTCTGACACCACATCCGTTTCCAAAACGATGCCGGTTTCCATAAGGAGCACCTCATCGTCGATGTCAAACTCCGGCACTTCTTTACTGAGAGCCATTGTTATAGTCCTTTGCTGAGTTCGAACTCAGACTCAAGCGGCGCCTTTATCCTTGGCAACGCTGAGCCTGTCCCCACTACGCGAAGGAACAGGCCGGGTACATGCTTATCAACGACGTGGCAGGAATTGCAACGGATCTACAGGTTTGCCCTGGCGGCGAATCTCGAAGTGAAGCTTCACCCGGTCGGTGCCCGTGGACCCCATTTCGGCAATTGTCTGCCCAACCTTGACCTGCTGTCCCTCCCGAACCAACAGCCTGCGGTTGTGACCGTAGGCACTGACGTAGGTATCGCTGTGCTTGATGATTACCAGTTCACCGTAGCCCCGCAAGCCACTTCCGGCGTACACAACGGAACCATCCGACGCAGCAAAAACAGGCTGTCCCAAATCACCGGCGATATCAATGCCTTTATTCAAACTACCGTTTGAAGCGAATTTTCCAATCAGCACACCGTTGGCCGGCCATGCCCAGCCACCGGCCGAACGCTCCGAAGCCGGCACCTGGACGGGGGTGGTGGCGACGACGGGCGGCGCGCTGGTACCGCCTGGAGACGTGGTTTTTGCCGGTGCCGGGGTACCTGCCGGACGACGGGTGACCGTGGTCTTGCTGGAGGGCGAGGTGGAGGTGACGACCCGCGAGCCGCTGCTGGTAGCCGTGCCGGAGCCGAAGCGGATCGCCTGGCCGGGCCGGATGGTATAGGGCGCCGGGATACCGTTGCGCGCAGCGAGCTCCTTGTAGTCCCAGCCGTAGCGAAAGGCAATCGAGAACAGCGTATCGCCCGGGCGAACCACGTACTGCCCCGTAGTGACCACCGGGCGCTTGGGCGCGGCGCTGTTGCGGTCGACCACCCGCACGCTGCTCGAAGATGAACTGGAACACCCTGAAACCAGGGTTCCCAAGGCGAGTGCAATCACCAGAAGCTTTAAGCTCGATAGACCCATGCGCTGCCGAATGACTGTGTGACTCACCCGCCGCTCCCTTATGTGGTGACCGATGTAGGAATGCAATATTGTTGCAATTATAACCGAGCGCACAGGCAATGCAGATCAACTGCTTGCCAGGTTGTGCGATCGTTCAAGAAACCGCACGCCCCATAGACCCGGCAATGCACCGGGAATTCGACGCCCGCGAAAAAAATCGACTCAGCTCAATGTTCCATTGAGCAACGGCACGAAGCGTACGTCACACAGTTTGCGCCGCGAGAAGCCCTGTTCTTCGCGCACGATCAACAGCAATTGCTGTGTCTCGCCACTGGCGCCCACCGGTATCACCATGCGCCCGCCCGGTGCCAGCTGGTCGAGCAAGGCCTGGGGCACTTCGGGTGCGCCGGCGGTGACGATGATGCCATTGTAGGGGGCCAGTGCCGGCCATCCCTCGAAACCGTCGCCCCAGCGGAACACCTGGTTGCGCAGGTTCAACTCGACCAGCCGTTCCTTGGCGCGGTCCTGCAGGGGCTTGATGCGCTCTACCGAGAACACCCGCTCCACCAGCCTGGATAGCACTGCTGTCTGGTAGCCAGACCCGGTGCCGATCTCCAGCACCTTGTCCAGCGGACCGTCCTCCAGCAGCACCTCGCTCATGTACGCGACCATGAACGGCTGCGAGATGGTCTGGTTGTTGCCGATGGGCAGGGCGGTATCTTCATACGCACGGTGCGACAGCGCCTCGTCGACGAACATGTGCCGCGGGATGTTGCGCAAGGCCTCGAGCACCCGCTGGTCCTTGATGCCTTCCTCGATCAAACGCTGGATCAGCCGTTCACGGGTTCGCTGCGAAGTAAAACCGATACCATGGCGCATCAGATCCTCCGGCTCTCGCATCAGAGCAGCCCCTCCAGCCAACCCTCGAGACGGTCGAAGGCATCGTTGAAGGTGCGGTCAAGCTGTAGCGGGGTGATCGAGACATAGCCCTGCATCACCGCGTGAAAATCGGTACCCGGGCCGCCATCCTCGGCGTCGCCGGCCACCGCGATCCAGTAGCCTTCCTTGCCGCGCGGGTTGACCACCTTGGTCGGCGCCGCCGCACGTGCACGATGCCCCAGGCGTGTCAGCTGGATGCCACGGATGTGCTCCAGCGGCAGGTTGGGAATGTTCACATTGAGTACGGTGCGCGGTGGCAGCTCAAGGCTTGCATGCGCCTCGACCAGCTTGCGCGCGAAATAGGCGGCAGTGGGCAGGTTGTCCGGCAGGCGCGAGAGCAGCGAGAAGGCAAACGAGGTGCCCCCCAGGAATCGACCTTCCAGCGCCGCGGCGACCGTGCCCGAGTACAGCACGTCATCGCCCAGGTTGGCGCCCAGGTTGATACCCGAGACGACCATGTCCGGCGGATGCTCCAGCAGCCCGTTCAGGCCCAGGTGCACGCAATCGGTCGGTGTGCCGTTGAGGCTGATGTAGCCGTTGGCCAGGGTCTGCGGATGCAGCGGGCGGTCGAGCGTCAGCGAACTGCTGGCGCCGCTCTTGTCCTGGTCCGGGGCAATCACCACGCACTCGGCATAATCCGCCAGCGCAGCATGCAGCGCGGCGAGACCGGGTGCGGTGACCCCGTCGTCGTTCGAAATCAGAATACGCATGGGCTGTCCGTCTGCCCTGCCGGCACCAGATCGACGAGTTCGCGCACCACCACGGTGGCGAAGCATCCGGCCGGAAGGACGAATTCCAGTTGCAGGATATCAGGCTCGGGATAATGCCACGTCAAGCCGCCAATGGGCAGCCGCAGAATGCGACGTTCCTGTTTGAGGTTGGCATTGCCCAGCCATTGGCACAGGGCTGCCTCCTGTTCGGCCACGCGTTGCTCGATCGCACCGCCTGCCCCACTGGTGGCCGGCAGGCCCTCGCCCCACAGCGGCCCGGTAGGGTGCAGGTCGAGTATTGCCAGGCGCGGATCGCTGCACTCGGCCTCGCCCGCCGCGAAAAAGCTGCGGCTGTCGGTGAACGCCAGCAGGTCGCCGACCTGAGCCTGTTGCCAGCTGCCATCGGCAACCCGCTCGGCCAGCACCCGGTTGAACAGGTAGCTGCGTGCGCTGGACAGCAGCCGCGAGCGCACATTGCGCTGCTCGGGCAGGGCCTTGCGCTCGGCCCACTGGCGCGCATCGTGCACGTTGCCGCCCGCAAAGCCGAAGCGCTGGCTGCCGAAGTAGTTGGGCACGCCTTGTATGCGCAATTGCTCGAGGCGCGCGTCCAGGGCCTGGTGATCGGCGCTGAGCGCTGTGAGGCGCAGGGTGAAGCCGTTGGCCGAGTGCGCGCCACGCTGGAGTTTGCGCGAGTGGCGGGTGTGTCTGAGGATGCTCAGGGTTTCGTTTTCAGCCGCGCTCAGGTCAGGGTCGGCCTTGCCCGGCAGGTGCAGGCTGAACCATTGGCGAGTCAGCGCCTGACGGTCCTTGAGGCCGGCATAGCTCACGGTGCGCAGCGGTACGCCGGCGGCGCGGGCCAGGCGGCGGGCGGCCTCCTCGGTATTGAGGTCGCGTTTCTCGACCCACAGCCACAAGTGCTCGCCTTCACCCGACAGGGGAATGTCGAGCACTTCATCGACCTGGAAATCTTCGGCCGTGGCCTTGAGGATGGCGCTGCCCAGCGCCGGCCCGGCTGCCTGCGGGCCGAGCAGTTCGAGTTCGGTCATGCGCGCAGCAACAACGCGACGGCGTGAACGGCGATGCCTTCTTCACGGCCGGTGAAGCCGAGCTTCTCTTCGGTGGTGGCCTTGACGTTGACCTGGTCGAGCTCGACCTGCAGGTCCTGGGCGATCAGGGTACGCATGGTTTCGATGTGCGCGGCCATCCGGGGTGCCTGGGCCACGATGGTGGCGTCGACGTTGCCCACCTTCCAGCCCTTGGCATGGATGATCGACAGGATGTGGCGCAGCAGCACGCGGCTGTCGGCGCCCTTGAACTGCGGGTCGGTATCGGGGAAATGCTTGCCGATGTCACCCAGCGCGGCGGCGCCCAGCAGTGCATCGCTCAGCGCGTGCAGCAGCACATCGCCGTCGGAATGGGCCAGCAGGCCGAACTTGTGCGCAATGCGCACCCCACCCAAGGTGATGAAATCGCCTTCCGCGAAGCGGTGCACATCGTAGCCGTGGCCAATACGCATAAAAAAACGCCCTGATTGAGTCAGGGCGTGATTCTACCTGCTTTGCCGGGGGTTTGGCTTATTTGTAGGACTAGCCCTACGCCCGCCCCAATGCCGCCGCATGGTGGCGCAGGTGGTCATCGATGAAGCTGGCGATGAAGTAGTAGCTGTGGTCGTAGCCAGGCTGCAGGCGCAACGTCAGCGGGTAGCCAGCCGCCTGCGCGGCCTGGGCCAGCACTTCGGGCTTGAGCTGGGTTTGCAGGAAGTCGTCGCGATCGCCCTGGTCGACCAGCAGCGGCAGCGTTTCCTGCGCCTGCGCGATCAGCACGCTGGCATCCCATTCGCGCCAGCGCGAACGCTCCTCGCCCAGGTAGCGACTGAACGCCTTCTGGCCCCAGGGGCAGTCCATCGGGTTGCCGATGGGCGAGAACGCCGACACCGACACATAGCGCCCGGGGTTGCGCAAGGCGCACACCAGCGCGCCGTGCCCACCCATGGAGTGACCGCTGATGCTGCGCGCAGCGGAGGCCGGGAAATGCGCCTCCACCAGTGCCGGCAGCTCATCCACCACATAGTCGTGCATGCGGTAGTGCTCGGCCCACGGCTGTTCGGTGGCATTGAGGTAGAACCCCGCGCCCAGGCCGAAGTCCCAGGCGCCGTCCGGGTCGTCCGGTACCTGTGGCCCGCGCGGGCTGGTGTCCGGCGCCACGATGATCAGGCCGAGCTCGGCGGCAAGCTTGTGCGCGCCGGCCTTCTGCATGAAGTTCTCGTCGGTGCAGGTCAGCCCGCTCAGCCAGTACAGCACCGGCAGCTTGCCGCCCTGCTCCGCCTGCGGCGGCAGGTACACGGCAAACACCATGTCGCACCCCAGCACGCTGGAGCGGTGCCGGTAGCGCTTGTGCCAGCCGCCGAAGCTCTTCTGGCAGGAGATGTTTTCCAGGCTCATGGCAGACCTCAGAAGTGGATGACGCTGCGGATGCTCTTGCCTTCATGCATCAGGTCGAAGGCCTTGTTGATGTCTTCCAGGCCCATGGTGTGGGTAATGAAGGTGTCCAGCGGGATCTCGCCCTGCTCGGCCATGTCCACATAGCTTGGCAGCTCGGTGCGACCACGCACGCCACCGAATGCCGAGCCGCGCCAGACGCGGCCGGTGACCAGCTGGAACGGACGCGTTGCGATCTCCTGGCCGGCACCGGCGACGCCGATGATCACCGACTCGCCCCAGCCCTTGTGGCAGCACTCCAGGGCCGCACGCATCAGTTGCACGTTGCCGATGCACTCGAACGAGAAGTCCACGCCGCCATCGGTCAGGTCCACGATCACTTCCTGGATCGGGCGATCGTAGTCCTTGGGGTTGATGCAGTCGGTGGCACCCAGCTGGCGTGCGATCTCGAACTTGGCCGGGTTGATGTCGATGGCGATGATGCGGCTGGCCTTGGCCTTGACCGCACCGATCACGGCCGACAGGCCGATGCCGCCCAGGCCGAAGATGGCCACGGTGTCACCCGGCTTGACCTTGGCGGTATTGAGTACCGCACCGATGCCGGTGGTCACGCCGCAACCAAGCAGGCACACCTTCTCCAGCGGGGCCTCTTTCTGGATCTTGGCCACGGAAATTTCCGGCAGCACGGTGTATTCGGAAAAGGTCGAGGTACCCATGTAGTGGAACAGCGGCTGACCCTTGTAGGCAAAACGCGTGGTGCCGTCGGGCATCAGGCCCTTGCCCTGGGTCGCGCGGATGGCCTGGCACAGGTTGGTCTTGCCCGACGTGCAGAACTTGCACTGGCGACATTCCGGGGTGTAGAGCGGGATCACGTGATCGCCCACCGCCACCGAGGTCACGCCCTCACCGATGGCCTCGACGATGGCGCCGCCTTCATGGCCCAGGATGGACGGGAAGATGCCTTCCGGGTCGGCGCCCGACAGCGTGTAGGCGTCGGTGTGGCAGACGCCGCTGGCGACCACGCGCAACAGCACTTCGCCGGCCTTGGGCATGGCCACGTCGACTTCGACGATCTCCAGCGGTTTCTTGGCTTCGAAGGCAACGGCAGCACGGGACTTGATCATCAAGGTTCTCCACAAAGGTTTCAGTTCAGGCGTGAAGTGTAATTCATCGTCTTTTGATTAATAATCGAGCCAAACACAAAACATTATTGCCATGCAGGGATAATCGATGATCAGCCGCTGGGAAGGGATCGACGAATTCGTCGCGGTGGCCGAAACGGGCCAGTTCACTGCGGCAGCCGAGCGCCTGGGGGTATCGTCGTCGCACGTGAGCCGCGCGGTGGCGCGCCTGGAAGATCGCCTGCAGACGCGCCTTTTGTACCGCAGCACGCGCAAGGTGACCTTGAGCGAGGCCGGGCAGACCTTTCTTCAGCACTGCCAGCGCCTGCAGGATGGCCGCGAAGAGGCCCTGCGCGCCATAGGCGACCTGACCAGCGAGCCCAAGGGGCTGCTGCGCATGACCTGTGCGGTGGCCTATGGCGAGCGCTTCATCGTGCCGCTGGTCACCCGCTTCATGGCGCAGTACCCGCAGTTGCGGGTGGACATCGAGCTGACCAACCGCACCCTCGACCTGCTACACGAAGGCATGGACATGGCGATTCGTTTGGGCCGGTTGCAGGAGTCACGCCTGGTGGCGGCACGCCTGGCCCCACGGCGCATGTACCTGTGCGCCTCGCCAGCGTACCTGGAGCGCTATGGGCGGCCCCACAGCGTGTCGGAGCTGGCGCGGCACAACTGCCTGATCGGCAGCACGGATATCTGGGCCTTGCAGCAGGAGGGCCGGGAAATCAGTCAGCGGGTGCAGGGCAACTGGCGCTGCAACAGCGGGCAGGCGGTGCTGGATGCGGCGCTGCAGGGGATGGGCCTGTGCCAGTTGCCGGACTACTACGTGCTGGAGCATCTGGGCAGTGGCGCGCTGGTGTCGCTGCTTGAAGCGCATCAGCCGCCGAATACGGCGGTGTGGGCGTTGTACCCGCAACAGCGGCACCTGTCGCCGAAGGTGCGCAAGCTGGTGGATTATCTAAGGGAGAAGTTGGGACAGCTGCCTGAGTACCGCAGCGTGTAGAAAACGTCGCGGGCTCCCACAAATCATTCACCCGCCCTTGAACGTACTGCAGTCCCTTGTGCAAGGCTGGCTTGCCAGAGAATGGGCCACCGCGGTCAATTGCCGCGATTGGCCCAGCGCTGCCTCAGCCACTCCAGGTCTTCCGGTCGCGTCACCTTGATATTGTCGTTGCGCCCTTCGACCAGGCGCGGCGCCTGCCCCGACCATTCGATGGCCGACGCCTCGTCGGTGATCGCCACGTCCGCCACCAGGCTGTCTGCCAGCGCACGGTGCAATGCCCCCAGGCGGAACATCTGCGGGGTGTACGCCTGCCACACCGTGCTGCGGTCGATGGTGGCGCTTACCCGCCCGTTGGCATCGGCACGCTTGAGCGTGTCGCGCGCCGGCACCGCCAGCAGCCCGCCCACCGGGTCATTCGCCAGCTCGCCCAGCAGGCGGTCAAGGTCGGCACGCGCCAGGTTCGGCCGCGCCGCATCGTGCACCAGCACCCAGTCGTTGTCGGCCGCGCCCTGGGCATGCAGCAGCAGCAAGGCGTTGAGCACCGAATCGGCACGCTCGCGCCCACCTGCCGCACGCTGGATGCGCGTATCGCTGGCGCAGGCCAGGCCCGGCCAGTAAGGGTCGTCGGCAGCAATGCTGACCACCACGCCCTTGAGGCATGGATGGTCGAGAAAACAGTCGAGGCTATGCTCGAGAATCGTCCGCCCGCCCAGTTGCAGGTACTGCTTGGGACGGTCGGCCGCCATGCGGGCACCAACACCCGCGGCAGGAATCACTGCCCAGAAGGCAGGCAGGGACGCCGTCATTGGGCCAACTGGTAGAGGGTTTCACCCTCCTTGACCATACCCAGCTCATGACGAGCGCGTTCTTCGACGGTTTCCATACCTTTCTTCAACTCCAGCACTTCGGCATCAAGCACGCGATTACGCTCCAGCAGACGCTCGTTTTCAGCGTGCTGGTCGGCGATCTGCTGCTTGAGGTCGGCAACCTGGGCCAGGCTGCCGTTGCCCACCCACAGACGGTACTGCAGGCCACCCAGCAACAGGAGCAAGACGAGGAACAACCAATAGGGACTACGCATCAGGGTATCCACTGGAAAAAGGCCGCCCGTGCACAAGGGGCTGATGGCACGAAGCCTGACCGAAGCCAGGCTTTGTGGGGAAAGCACTTGCTGCACAGGGTTGCTGAAAGATTAGCTGCGTCTTTCAGCCTCACACTGCGGCCTTTTTACCATCTCTGGCTTAGCCGCGAAACTCGCCGCGACCACGGTACACAGCCTTGCTGCCCAGTTGCTCTTCGATACGCAGCAATTGGTTGTACTTGGAGACGCGGTCGGAGCGGCACAGCGAACCGGTCTTGATCTGGCCGGCAGCGGTACCCACGGCCAGGTCGGCAATGGTCGAATCTTCGGTTTCGCCCGAACGGTGCGAGATCACCGCGGTGTAACCGGCGGCCTTGGCCATCTGGATGGCTTCCAGGGTTTCGGTCAGGGTGCCGATCTGGTTGAACTTGATCAGGATCGAGTTGGCGATCTTCTTGTCGATGCCTTCCTTCAGGATCTTGGTGTTGGTCACGAACAGGTCGTCACCGACCAGTTGCACCTTGTCGCCGATCTTGTCGGTCAGGATCTTCCAGCCAGCCCAGTCGGACTCGTCCAGGCCGTCTTCGATCGAGATGATCGGGAAACGCTCGGTCAGGCCCTTGAGGTAGTCGGCAAAACCGGCTGCGTCGAACGACTTGCCTTCACCGGACAGGTTGTACTTGCCGTCCTCGTAGAACTCGCTGGCCGCACAGTCCAGCGCCAGGGTCACGTCGGTGCCCAGGGTGTAGCCGGCGTTGGCGATGGCTTCGGCGATGGCCGACAGCGCGTCTTCGTTGGAAGCCAGGTTAGGTGCGAAACCACCCTCGTCACCCACGGCGGTGTTCAGGCCACGGGCCTTCAGTACTGCCTTGAGGTGGTGGAAGATCTCGGTGCCCATGCGCAGCGCGTCGGAAAAGGTCTTGGCGCCGACCGGCTGCACCATGAACTCCTGGATGTCGACGTTGTTGTCGGCGTGCTCGCCGCCGTTGATGATGTTCATCATCGGGACCGGCATCGAGTACTGGCCAGGGGTGCCATTGAGGTTTGCGATGTGCGCGTACAGCGGCAGGTCCTGGTCCTGTGCAGCGGCCTTGGCGGCAGCCAGGGACACGGCGAGGATGGCGTTGGCGCCCAGGTTGCCTTTGTTTTCAGTACCGTCGAGCTTGATCATCGCCAGGTCGAGCGCTTTCTGCTCGACCGGGTCCTTGCCCAGCAGCAGGTCGCGGATCGGGCCGTTGATGTTGGCGACGGCCTTCAGTACGCCCTTGCCCATGTAACGGCTCTTGTCGCCATCACGCAGCTCCAGCGCTTCGCGCGAGCCAGTGGAAGCACCCGACGGCGCACAGGCGCTGCCGATGATGCCGTTGTCGAGCAGTACGTCCGCTTCGACGGTAGGGTTACCGCGCGAATCGAGAACTTCACGACCTTTGATGTCGACGATTTTTGCCATTGTTGTAAGCACTCCAGAATTGACGAAAACAACGCAGCTGAGAAAAAAACCGGGTCCGTCACAGGCGGTCGGCGCACGGGCAGGCCTGACGAGGACAAGCCCCTGACCCGGGGGTCAGGGGATGAACGGGCGGTACTTTACCGGAGAATCGAGGTTTACGCGGTTTCTACCGTCGGAAAACTCTTGACCAGTTCGTCCAGTTGCTTGAGCTGGGCCAGGAATGGCTCCAGTTTGTCCAGGCGCAGGGCGCACGGGCCGTCGCACTTGGCATTGTCAGGGTCCGGGTGGGCCTCGAGGAACAGGCCCGCCAGCCCCTGACTGAGGCCGGCCTTGGCCAGGTCGGTGACCTGGGCACGGCGGCCACCTGCGGAATCGGCGCGACCACCCGGCATCTGCAGGGCATGGGTCACGTCGAAGAACACCGGGTACTCGAACTGCTTCATGATGCCGAAGCCGAGCATGTCCACCACCAGGTTGTTGTAGCCGAAGCTCGAACCACGCTCGCAGAGGATCAGTTGGTCGTTGCCGGCCTCTTCGCACTTGCTCAGGATGTGCTTCATCTCCTGGGGTGCGAGGAACTGCGCCTTCTTGATGTTGATCACCGCGCCGGTTTTGGCCATCGCGACAACAAGGTCAGTCTGGCGCGACAGGAAGGCCGGCAGCTGGATGATGTCGCACACGTCGGCCACGGCCTGCGCCTGGTGCGGCTCGTGCACGTCGGTGATCACCGGCACGTTGAAGGTGCGCTTGATCTCTTCGAAGATCTTCATCCCCTCTTCCAGGCCAGGGCCGCGGTAGGAGTTGATCGACGAACGGTTGGCCTTGTCGAAGCTGGCCTTGAACACGTAGGGGATACCGAGCTTCTCGGTAACCCGCACGTACTCTTCGCAGACCTTCAGGGCCAGGTCACGGGATTCCAGCACGTTCATGCCGCCGAACAGGACGAACGGCTTGTCGTTGGCGATCTCGATGTTACCGACGCGAATGATCTTCTGGGTCATGGATCAGGCCTTGTTCTTTTGAGCCAATGCAGCTTTGACGAAGCCGCTGAACAGCGGGTGGCCGTCACGCGGGGTAGAGGTGAACTCCGGATGGAACTGGCAGGCCACGAACCACGGATGGTCCTTGGACTCGACCACTTCGACCAGTGCGCCGTCGCCGGAACGACCCGAGACCACCAGGCCCGCCTCGATCAGTTGCGGCAGCAGGTTGTTGTTGACCTCGTAGCGGTGACGGTGACGCTCGACGATCACGTCCTTGGCGTAGCAGTCGTGCACCTTGGAGCCGCTTTGCAGCTGGCACTCCTGGGCGCCCAGACGCATGGTACCGCCAAGGTCCGAGGCTTCGGTACGGGTCTCGACCGCGCCGGTGGCATCTTCCCACTCGGTGATCAGGCCCACCACCGGGTGACCGCTGGCGCGATCGAACTCGGTGGAGTTGGCGTCCTTCCAGCCCATCACGTTGCGGGCGAATTCGATGACCGCCACCTGCATGCCCAGGCAGATACCCAGGTAAGGCACCTTGTTCTCGCGAGCGTATTGAACGGCAGTGATCTTGCCTTCCACGCCGCGCAGGCCGAAACCGCCCGGTACCAGGATGGCATCCACGCCTTCGAGCAGGCCGGTGCCCTGGTTCTCGATGTCTTCGGAGTCGATGTAGCGCAGGTTGACCTTGGTGCGGTTGCTGATGCCGGCATGGCTCATCGCTTCGATCAGCGACTTGTAGGCATCGAGCAGCTCCATGTACTTGCCGACCATGGCGATGGTGACTTCGTGCTCGGGGTTGAGCTTGGCATCGACCACGGCGTCCCACTCGGACAGGTCGGCGCTGCCGCACTGCAGGCCGAAACGCTCGACGACGAAGTCGTCCAGGCCCTGGGAGTGCAGGATGCCCGGGATCTTGTAGATGGTGTCGGCGTCTTCCAGCGCGATCACCGCACGTTCTTCAACGTTGGTGAACTGCGCGATCTTGCGGCGCGACGAGCTGTCGATCGGGTGATCGGAACGGCACACCAGCACGTCCGGCTGCAGGCCGATGGAGCGCAGCTCCTTGACCGAGTGCTGGGTAGGCTTGGTCTTGGTCTCGCCGGCGGTGGCGATGTACGGCACCAGGGTCAGGTGCATCAGCATCGCGCGCTTGGCGCCCACTTCGAAGCGCAGCTGGCGGATGGCCTCGAGGAACGGTTGCGACTCGATGTCACCCACGGTACCGCCGATCTCGACCATGGCCACGTCGGCATCGCCGGCGCCCTTGATGATGCGGCGCTTGATTTCGTCGGTGATGTGCGGGATCACCTGGATGGTGGCACCCAGGTAGTCACCACGGCGCTCCTTGCGCAGCACGTGCTCGTACACGCGGCCGGTGGTGAAGTTGTTGTTCTGGGTCATGGTCGTGCGGATGAACCGCTCGTAGTGGCCCAGGTCCAGGTCGGTCTCGGCGCCGTCGTGGGTGACGAACACTTCACCGTGCTGGAACGGGCTCATGGTGCCCGGGTCGACGTTGATGTACGGGTCCAGCTTGAGCATGGTGACCTTGAGCCCCCGCGCCTCCAGGATGGCCGCCAATGAAGCCGAGGCAATGCCTTTCCCCAATGAAGAAACAACACCGCCCGTGACGAATATGTAGCGCGTCATGAAAAACCCTAGAAGTCTGCGTTAAAGCGGTCAGTGCCGCCGGGGAAAGCGAAGGAAGGCCGAAGCCCCCGATCACCTGCGTCAATCACAGTGCATCTTAAAAAACTGCCGCGCCTGGTCAGACCGGGGGTTGAAAACCCGGTAAGGAGCTCGCTAAACATTTTTAGAATCGCCCAGCAAAAAACTGCTTGGTAATCGGCAACTGCCGTGATTCAGATGAAGTCACAGAAGTTGTATCAAGAAGGGAGCGTAGTCTACCGGAATGTCCCTTTCATCTCAAACCTTGCGCGCTTGTCGGTACGCACCAGTGCAGTTGCCCGTCGGCAAGCCCCAGCCCCGGCAGGTTGGCCACCGCCAGCAACTGCCCGTCGCGGTACAGCAGCGGCACGCGCTGGCGGGCGAACAAGGGTAGCTGGCGCTCGTTGAGCAACCGCTTGAGGTCGCGATGGCCTCTGCCCTCGACCGCCATCCTCTCGCCGCCCTGCCGATAGCGCACCTGCAGCGGGCCCTGCGGCAACCTGCCGCTGAGTGTCAACTGGCCATTACCGGGCAGTGCAAGCGGCTGGCGCGGGTCGAGCCAAGGCCCCGGCTGCGCCGGCGGCGTGAGCCAGTGCGCATCCAGCCAGTAGATACGCAGGCCACTGCGGTGCAGCTCGCCATCGGCCAGGCGCCATACAGGACGCCCTTCGCCGCCGGCATCGCGCACGTCTTCCCAACCCGACCAGTGGCGGGTGTCCGGCAGGCGCGTGCGCGCCGCCAGCCAGAACTGCAGGGCGTTGCGCTGGCGTGCCGGGGACAGTTGGCGCAGCACCTCCAGATCCAGCGACGGGCAGCCCAACCAGGCGAAGGCATCGGGGGTCGAGGCTTGTGCGAGGTCCTGCTGCGCCACTTCATCGAGCAGGCCCTGCGCCTCGGCCAGGTGCGCGGCGCTGCGCGCCAGGCTACGCGCCGCCTGGGGCCAGCGTCGGGTCAGCGCCGGCAGCACCTGGTGGCGCAGGTAGTTGCGCGAGAACTGGGTGTCATCGTTGCTGGGGTCTTCTATCCAGTGCAGGCCATGCGCGGTGGCGTAGGCCAGCAGTTCATCACGCGGGGTATCCAGCAAGGGTCGCAGCAGGCTGCCCTGCCCCAGCGCCCGCTGCGCCGGCATCCCCGACAGGCCACGCAGGCCGGCCCCGCGCAACAGCCGAAACAGCAGCGTCTCGGCCTGGTCGTCGCGGTGCTGGCCGGTCAGCAGCAGTTCGCCCGGGCGCAGGGCCTGGGCGAAGGCTGCATAGCGCGCGTCCCGGGCGCCCTGCTCCAGGCTGGCGCCTGGGGCGACGTGCACATGGATGATGTCCAGCGGTACGCCCAGGCTGTCGCACAGGCGCTGGCAGTGGGCCGGCCACGCATCGGCAGCGGCTTGCAGACCGTGGTGGACATGGAGGGCACGAAGGGGCGCAGCCGGCTGTTGGGCCAGCAGGTGCAGCAGGACGGTGGAGTCGAGGCCGCCAGAGAGGGCGATGCACCAGCCGGTAGCTTGGTGCCAGGGGGACAGGGTGTTGCGCAGGTCGATCATCGGTGGCCCTTCGCCGGCAAAGCCGGCTCCTACAGAAGCGAAAGGGCCACCGATGAGTTCAGATCAGAGCCCGTAGCTCATCAGGCGATCATAACGGCGCTTGAGCAGCGCGTCGTTGTCGAACGCCTTGAGCATGTCCAACTGCTCGATCAGCGAAGCGCGGATGTTGGCCGAGGCTGCCGCCGGGTCACGGTGTGCGCCGCCCAGTGGTTCGCCGATCACCTTGTCAACGATACCCAGGCCCTTGAGGCGCTCGGCCGTGATGCCCATCGCTTCGGCTGCGTCAGCAGCCTTCTCGGCAGTCTTCCACAGGATCGAGGCGCAGCCTTCCGGCGAAATCACCGCGTAGGTGGAGTACTGCAGCATGTTCAGTTGGTCGCAAACGCCGATGGCCAGTGCACCGCCCGAACCGCCTTCGCCGATCACGGTGGCGATGATCGGCGTTTTCAGGCGAGCCATCACGCGCAGGTTCCAGGCAATCGCTTCGCTCTGGTTGCGCTCTTCGGCGTCGATGCCGGGGTAGGCGCCCGGGGTGTCGATGAAGGTCAGGATCGGCATCTTGAAGCGTTCGGCCATTTCCATCAGGCGGCACGCCTTGCGGTAGCCTTCAGGGCGTGGCATGCCGAAGTTGCGGCGTACCTTCTCGCGCACTTCACGGCCTTTCTGATGACCGATCACCATCACCGGCTGGTCGTCCAGGCGGGCTATGCCACCAACGATCGCGGCGTCGTCGGAGAAGTGGCGGTCGCCATGCAGCTCGTCGAACTCGGTGAAGATGTGGTCGATGTAGTCCAGGGTGTACGGACGACGCGGGTGACGCGCCAGGCGCGCGATCTGCCAGCTGGTCAGGTTGCCGAAAATGCTCTCGGTCAGCGTGCTGCTCTTGTCTTGCAGACGGGCGATTTCATCGCCGATGTTCAGCGAGTTGTCATTGCCGACCAGGCGCAGCTCTTCGATCTTGGCTTGCAGGTCAGCAATCGGCTGTTCGAAATCCAGAAAATTCGGGTTCATAGGCATCCGTCTTGGGTCGACGGCCAGGCGGCCGGCCGGTTGATCCGTTTGGCGCCCTACCTTAAGGGATCAGGCGCATTCAGGTCGAGATTAAAAATTCATCAATTCATCGATATTGCAGGAAGACGTTCTCACGCCCGAACTGGTCACGCAGGGCCTGAATCAGTCCGTCCGCGGGGTCGATGCGCCAACCTTCGCCAAACTGCAGCAGGGCGCGCGCATCGTTGCCGGTGTATTCCATGCTGATCGGGCACGCGCCGCGATGGCGCTTGAACAGCTCGCCCAGCCACGCCAGGCGGTCGCCCTTGAGGGCGTCGGCATGGATCTTCAGGCGCAGGCTTTCGGCCAGGTTGGTACGTGCATCTTCCATGCTCATCACGCGCTTGACCCGCAGGCGCAGGCCACCGGAGAAGTCGTCATTGCTGACCTCCCCTTCGACCACCACCATCGCGTCGGTCTGCAGCAACGGCTGCGCGGCCATGAACGCATCGGCAAACAGCGACGCCTCGATGCGCCCGGAGCGGTCGTCGAGGGTCACGAAGCCCATCTTGTCGCCCTTCTTGTTCTTCATCACGCGCAGCGCAATGATCATGCCGGCCACGGTCTGGGTATCGCGGGCCGGCTTGAGGTCGATGATGCGCTGACGGGCGAAACGGCGGATCTCGCCTTCGTACTCGTCGATCGGGTGGCCGGTCAGGTACAGGCCCAGGGTGTCCTTCTCGCCGCGCAGGCGTTCCTTGAGGGTCAGCTCGCGGGCGTTGCGGTGGTTGGCATAGACGTCGGCGTCGGCCTCCACGAACAATCCGCCGAACAGGTCCGAGTGCCCGCTGTCGTGGGTGCGTGCGGTCTGTTCGGCCGACTTGATCGCCTCTTCCATCGCCCCGAGCAGCACCGCGCGGTTACGGTCGATGTTGGCCTGGTAGGCCTTGATCTCGTCGTGGAAGAACGGCCCCAGGCGATCCAGTGCACCGCTGCGGATCAATGCATCGAGGGTGCGCTTGTTGATGCGCTTGAGGTCGACCCGCTCGCAGAAGTCGAACAGGTCCTTGAACGGCCCGCTGCTGCGCGCCTCGACGATCGCGTCGACAGGGCCCTCGCCCACGCCCTTGATCGCGCCCAGGCCATACACGATGCGGCCGTCGTCGTTGACCGTGAACTTGAAGTCGGAGGTGTTCACATCCGGTGCATCGAGGCGCAGCTTCATGCTGCGCACTTCCTCGATCAGGGTCACCACCTTGTCGGTGTTGTGCATATCCGCCGACAGTACCGCAGCCATGAACGCGGCCGGGTGATGGGTCTTGAGCCAGGCGGTCTGGTACGACACCAGGCCGTAGGCGGCGGAGTGGGACTTGTTGAAACCGTAACCGGCGAACTTTTCCACCAGGTCGAAGATGTTGCCCGCCAGGTCCGGGTCGATGTTGTTGGTGGCGCAGCCTTCGATGAAACCGCCACGCTGCTTGGCCATTTCCTCGGGCTTCTTCTTGCCCATCGCCCGGCGCAGCATGTCCGCACCGCCAAGGGTGTAGCCGGCCATCACCTGGGCGATCTGCATCACCTGTTCCTGGTACAGGATGATGCCGTAGGTCGGCGCCAGTACCGGCTTGAGGCCTTCGTACTGGTAGTCGGAGTGCGGGTAGGCCAGCTCGGCGCGGCCGTGCTTGCGGTTGATGAAGTCGTCCACCATGCCCGATTGCAGTGGGCCCGGGCGGAACAGTGCCACCAGTGCGATAAGGTCTTCCAGGCAGTCGGGCTTGAGCTTCTTGATCAGCTCCTTCATGCCGCGCGACTCGAGCTGGAATACCGCAGTGGTCTCGGCCTTCTGCAGCAGGTCGTAGGTCTTCTTGTCGTCCAGCGGGATGAAGTCGATGTTCAGGTCCGGCAGGCCGGCCTTGGCCTGCTCGCGGTTGATCGTCTCCATCGCCCACTTGATGATGGTCAGGGTACGCAGGCCGAGGAAGTCGAACTTCACCAGGCCGGCCGCCTCCACGTCATCCTTGTCGAACTGGGTTACCAGGCCGCCGCCCTCTTCGTCACAGGCAATCGGCGAGAAGTCGGTGAGTTTGGTCGGCGCGATGACCACGCCACCGGCGTGCTTGCCGGTGCCCCGGGTAACGCCCTCGAGCTTGAGGGCCATGTCCCAGATTTCCTTGGCATCCTCATCGGTCTTGAGGAAGTCGCGCAGCATTTCCTCCTGCTCGTAGGCCTTCTCCAGGGTCATGCCGACTTCGAACGGAATCATCTTCGACAGGCGGTCGGCCAGGCCGTAGGACTTGCCCTGCACCCGCGCCACGTCACGCACCACCGCCTTGGCCGCCATGGTGCCGAAGGTGATGATCTGGCTCACCGCATTGCGCCCGTAGGCATCGGCCACGTACTCGATCACGCGGTCGCGACCGTCCATGCAGAAGTCGACGTCGAAGTCGGGCATCGAGACCCGTTCAGGGTTGAGGAAACGTTCGAACAGCAGGTCGTAGGCCAGCGGGTCGAGGTCGGTGATCTTCAGCACGTAGGCCACCAGCGAGCCGGCACCCGACCCCCGGCCCGGACCTACCGGCACGCCGTTGTTCTTGGCCCACTTGATGAAGTCCATAACGATCAGGAAGTAACCGGGGAAGCCCATCTGGATGATGATGTCCAGCTCGAACTTCAGCCGGTCGAGGTAGACCTGGCGCTTCTCTTCATAGTTGGGCGTGGTGTGCTTGGGCCAGAGCACCGCCAGGCGCTCTTCCAGGCCTTCATGGGACACATGGCGCAGGTATTCGTCGATGCCCATGCCGTTGGGCGTGGGGAAGTCGGGCAGGAAGTGCTTGCCCAGCTGCACCTCGATGTTGCAGCGCTTGGCGATCTCGACCGTGTTGGCCAGGGCGTCGGGCAGGTCGCTGAACAGCTCGGCCATTTCTTCCGGGCTTTTCAGGTACTGCTGGTCGCTGTAGTTGCGCGAACGCCGCGGATCGTCCAGGGCACGGCCTTCGCCGATGCACACCCGGGTTTCGTGGGCGTCGTAGTCGGTCTGCTTGATGAAGCGCACGTCGTTGGTGGCCACCAGCGGCGCGCCCAGGCGGTCGGCCAGGGCCACGGCGGCGTGCAGGTACTCTTCGTCGCCGCTGCGGTTGGTGCGCTGCACCTCGACATAGAAGCGATCGGGGAACATCGCCATCCAGTCGCGCAGCAGGGCCTCGGCTTCCTGCGGGTTGTTGCCCAGCAGTGCCATGCCGATATCGCCTTCCCTGGCCGCCGACAAGGCGATCAGGCCCTCGCTGGCCGGGGCGATCCACTCGCGCTCGATGACCACCACGCCATTGCGCTGGCCGTCCATCCAGCCACGGGAGATCAGCTCGGTGAGGTTGCGGTAGCCCTTGGCGTTCATCGCCAACAGGCAGATGCGCGACAGCGGCAGGTCGGGGTCGGCGTTGGACAGCCACAGGTCGGCCCCGCAGATCGGCTTGATCCCGCTGCCCATGGCGGTCTTGTAGAACTTGACCAGCGAGCACATGTTGCTCTGGTCGGTGACGGCCACCGCCGGCATGTTCATCCCGGCCAGGGCCTTGACCAGCGGCTTGATCCGCACCAGGCCATCGACCAGCGAGAATTCGGTGTGCAGGCGAAGATGAACGAAAGAAGCCGACATGATGATCCTATAGCAGCACAAAACAACAAGGCCCGGATTGTACCGGGCCTCGATCAAAACTACAGCCTGCGCGGGAGTGGTCAGGCTGAACGGGGGTTGCCTCTACACCGGCAACAGGCCGTTGGCCTGCAGGCCACGGGCCTCGAATGCAGCCCGTACCGGGGCGAACGAGCGCCGGTGAATCGGCGTGGGGCCAAGCCGGGCCAGGGCTTCAAGGTGCAGCGGGGTCGGGTAGCCCTTGTGCCCGCCGATGCCGTAGCCAGGGTAGATCAGCTCGAAGGCCGCCATTTCCCGGTCACGGGTCACCTTGGCCAGGATAGAGGCCGCAGCGATGGCCGGCACCTGGCTGTCACCCTTGACCACCGGCGCCGATGGCACGTTGAGCTTGGGGCAACGGTTGCCGTCGATCAGTGCCAGCTTGGGCGTGATGTGCAGGCCTTCGACCGCGCGCTGCATGGCCAGCATGGTGGCATGCAGAATGTTCAGCTGGTCGATCTCGTCGACCTCGGCGCGGGCGATGTGAAAGCTCAGGGCCTTCTCGCAGATCTCGTCGAAGAGCTTTTCGCGGCGCGCCTCGGTGAGTTTTTTCGAATCGTTCAGGCCCAGGATCGGCCGGCTCGGGTCGAGGATCACGGCAGCGGTCACCACCGCGCCACACAGCGGGCCGCGGCCGACTTCGTCAACCCCGGCGACCAGGTCTTCGACCAGGTTGAAATCCAGTCCGATTTGCATTTATCGATGCTCCAGCAAGGCCAGTACCGCGTCGGCTGCCTGGTTGGAGGCATCGCGGCGCAGGGTACGGTGAATCTGATCGAAGCTCTCGGTCTGCTGCTCGCCACCGCTCACCAGTGGTGCCAGGGTCTGCGCCAGGGCCTCGCTGGTGGCGGCCTCCTGCAGCAGTTCGGGCACCAGCAGGCGCTGGGCCAGCAGGTTGGGCAGCGATACATAAGGGCTTTTGACCAGGCGCTTGAGAATCCAGTAGGTCACAGGGGCCACGCGGTACGCCACCACCATGGGTCGCTTGAACAACAGCGCCTCCAGGGTAGCGGTGCCCGAGGCGATCAATACCGCATCGCAGGCCGCCAGGGCCTGGTGCGACTGGCCGTCGAGCAGGGTCAGTGGCAGGTCGCGGCCTTCGAGCATCTGTTCGAGCTGGGCACGGCGCACCGGGTTGGCGCAGGGCGAGACGAAGCGCACCCCCGGCACCAGCTCGCGAAGCCGCTGTGCGGTATCCAGAAATAGTGCACCCAGGCGCCCTACTTCGCCGCCACGGCTGCCTGGCATCAGGGCCACCAAGGGTCCGTCGGGCAGGCCCAGCGCTTCACGCGCTGCAGTGCGGTCGGCCTGCAGCGGGATGGTATCGGCCAGCGGGTGGCCGACGAAACGCACCGGCACGCCCTGCTCTTCATAGAACCGCGCCTCGAACGGAAACAGCGTGAGCATCAGGTCGCAGCCTTCGCGGATCTTCAGCACACGCTTCTGCCGCCAGGCCCATACCGAAGGGCTGACGTAGTGCACGGTCTTGATGCCGGCCTGGCGCAGTTTCAGTTCGATGTTGAGGGTGAAGTCGGGCGCATCGATACCGATGAACACGTCCGGCTTCTGCTCGATCAGCGTCTGGATCAGCAGCTTGCGGCGCTTGAGCAGCTCGCGCAGGCGACCCAGCACTTCGACCAGGCCCATGACGGCCAGGCGCTCCATGGGAAAGTAGGAACTCAGCCCCTCGGCTTCCATCAATGGGCCGCCGACGCCGATAAAGCGTACCTGCGGATGGCGGGCCTTGAGTGCACGCATCAGGCCGGCGCCAAGAATATCGCCGCTGGCTTCGCCTGCCACCAGCGCTACACAGAGTGGCGCCATGTCAGCGGGTGATGCCGCGGGCGGAGTTCTGGATCGACTTGACGAACAGGTCGACCTCGGGGAACTGCTGGGCGGGCTCGGCCAGTTCGGCGATGGCCTGGTCGACCGTCAGGTTCTGGCGATACACCACCTTGTAGGCGCGGCGCAGGGCATGGATAGCCTCATCGCTGAAACCGCGACGGTGCATGCCTTCGAAGTTCATGCTGCGCGCCTCGGCCGGGTTGCCGAACACGGTGACGAAGGCCGGCACATCCTTGCCGATGGCGGTACCCATACCGGAAAAGCTGTGGGCGCCGATATGGCAGAACTGGTGCACCAGGGTAAACCCGGACAGTATCGCCCAGTCGCCCACATGCACATGCCCGGCCAGCGCGGTGTTGTTGACCAGGATGCAGTGGTTGCCGATCACGCTGTCGTGCCCGATATGGGCATAGGCCATGACCAGGTTGTGATCACCCAGGGTGGTTTCGCTACGGTCCTGCACGGTGCCACGGTGAATGGTCACGCCTTCGCGGATCACATTGTGGTCGCCGATCACCAGGCGCGTCGGTTCACCCTTGTACTTGAGGTCAGGGGTGTCTTCGCCGACAGAGGCGAACTGGTAGATGCGGTTGTGCTTGCCGATGCGGGTCGGCCCTTTGAGAATCACATGCGGACCAATCACGGTCCCTTCCCCGATCTCGACCCCGGCACCGACGATCGACCATGGGCCGACCTCGACGCCGTCGGCAATCTTTGCCGATGGATCGATGATTGCCCGAGGGTCAATCAAACTCATAGTTTGCGTTCCGCGCAGATGATCTCGGCCGAGCATACCGGCTTGCCGTCCACCGACGCCTGGCACTCGAACTTCCAGATCTGGCGCTTGCAGCTGATGAACTTGGCTTCGAGGATCAGTTGATCACCCGGCAGCACCGGCTGGCGAAAGCGCAACTTGTCGGAACCGACGAAGTAGTACAGGGTACCGTCCGCGGGTTTGACGTCCAGCATCTTGAACCCGAGGATGCCGGCTGCCTGGGCCATCGCTTCGATGATCAGCACGCCGGGCATGATCGGGTGCGCCGGGAAGTGACCGTTGAAGAAAGGCTCGTTGATGCTGACATTCTTGTAGGCACGAATGCGCTGGGCCTCTACGTCCAAGTCCACCACCCGGTCCACCAGCAGGAACGGGTAACGGTGAGGCAAATATTCGCGAATCTCGTTGATGTCCATCATTTCGGGGGGAAGCCTGTAGTAAAGATAGGGAGCGCGCACGTTCGAGCGGCGCTCCTTTAGCAAATCAAGGAGCGCAGTCTAGCGGCTGGGCGCTCTTGATCAGGAAATGGTATCAGCCTTCTGATGAAGCTTTGTCGCCCGAGGTCACGGCCTCAAGTCGCTTTTCCACTTGTTGAAGACGTTTGGCCATCTCATCCAGCTGGCGAATGCGCGCGGCACTCTTGCGCCACTCACCCAGCGGCTGCATGGCCGTACCGGACGAATAGGCACCTGGCTCGGTGATGGAACGGGTGACCATGGTCATCCCGGAGACGAACACCCCATCACACACATCAATATGCCCGACCATGCCGACACCGCCGGCGATGGTGCAATGCTTGCCGATCTTGGTGCTGCCGGAAATACCGACACACGCGGCCATTGCCGTGTGGTCGCCGACCTGTACGTTATGGGCGATCTGGATCTGGTTGTCGAGTTTCACGCCATTGCCGATACGGGTATCGGCCAACGCACCGCGGTCGATGGCGGTGTTCACGCCGATCTCGACATCGTCGCCGATGCTCACGCCGCCGATCTGGGCAATCTTCTGCCATACGCCCTTTTCATTGGCGAAACCGAAACCTTCACCCCCCAGCACGGCGCCGGACTGGATCACCACACGCTTGCCGATATGCACATCGTGGTACAGCGTGACGCGCGGGGCCAGCCAGCCGCCTTCGCCGATCACGCTGCGCGCACCGATGAAGCAGTGGGCACCGATGGTCACGCCAGGGCCGATCTGCACCCCGCTCTCGATCACTGCACAGGCACCGATGCTGGCGCTGGCATCGACCTGTGCGTCTGCAGCCACCACGGCGCTGGGATGAACTCCCGCCACAGCCCTGGGCTTTGGATCGAACAGGTGGGAAACACGTGCGTAGGCCAGGTAGGGATCTGCAACGATCAGCGCGTGACCGGCAAAGCCCTCGGCATCGGCAGCCTTGAGCAGGACCGCAGCGGCCTTGCTCTCAGGCAGGAATTTGCGGTACTGCGGGTTGGCCAGGAAACTCAGTTGTCCCGGGCCAGCCTCGTGCAGGGTCGCAAGGCCAGTGATGTCGAGCTCCGCCGGGCCACTGAGGGTGGCCCCGAGGAACTCGGCCAGCTGGCCGAGTTTCATGGTCGCAGTCATGTTCAACGGGACTGGTTCATGCGCTCGATGACCTGGCGGGTGATGTCGTACTGAGGCTTGACATCAATGACCGCGCCACGCTCGAGTACCAGGTCGAAAGCACCCTTCTTGATCACTTCCTCCACTGCGCCGTCGAGCTTGGGCTTGAGCTGCTTGAGCATCTCGCGGTCGGCAACGGCCTTGGCTTCGTTCAGCTCCTTGGACTGGAACTGGAAGTCACGGGCCTTTTGCTTGAATTCAAGCTCCAGACGCTCGCGCTCGCCCTGGGCCATCTTGTCGCCACCCTTGACCAGACGGTCCTGGATGCCCTTAGCGCTGCTTTCCAGGTTTTTCAGCTTGGTCAGTTGCGGGCCGAATTTCTTCTCCGCATCGACCGCGTACTTCTTGGCCGCGTCCGATTCCAGCAGCGCCATCTGATAGTTCAGGACGGCAATTTTCATCTCGGCAAATGCCGGGGTCGCGATCAGGGTCGCAGCCAGTACAGCCAGTTGAGTCAACTTACGCACGATGCACTCCTACAGAATCCGTTGTCGTTTACGCGGGGCAGACCCTTAGAAGGTCTGGCCCAGAGAGAATTGGAACACCTGGGTATCGGCATCGTCCGGCTTCTTGACCGGCATCGCCAGGCTGAAGCTCAACGGGCCCAGTGCAGTAATCCAGGTCACGCCCAGGCCGACCGAACTGGCCAGGCCGCTGAGGCCGACCTTCTCGCAATCCGGCTTGGAGCCGCAGTTGGTGTCGAACACGTTACCCACGTCCCAGAAAACCGAGGTGCGCAGCGAACGCTGGTCCTTGACGAACGGCAGTGGGAACAGCAGTTCCACGCCGCCCTGCACCAGCACGTTGCCGCCGAACGGCAGTGGATCCTGGTCCGGGTCGCGCGCAGTGCCAGGGTTGTTGCCTTTACTCGGGGTACTGCGCGGGCCCAGGCTGCTGTCCTTGAAGCCACGCACGGAGTTGAAGCCACCGGCGTAGTAGTTCTCGTAGAACGGCAGGCCCGAGGTGCCGCCGAAGCCGTCGCCGTAGCCCAGCTCGGTGTGCAGACGCAGGGTGTAGTCGTTGTTGATCGGCTTGAACAGCTGGCCACGGTAGTCAAGCTTGAAGAACGACAGGTCGCTGCCCGGGGTGGTCGCCTCGAGCACCAGGCTCTGGGAGTGACCACGGGTAGCCAGCACGCCCTTGTTCAGGGTGGACTCCGACCAGCCGGCCGATGCCTTGAAGTTCAGGTAGTTGTCGCCTTCCTTTTTGACGAAGTCGAAGATCTCGTCAACGGTGTAGCGACCGGTCTTGATCTTGTCCTGCTGGGCGGTGAGGCCGAAGGTCAGGCGCGAAGTCTCGCTGATCGGGTAGCCGACGCTGACGCCCGCACCCAGGCTGTCCACCGCATAGCTGGCCACGTCGACGTCGAGGTCGTCGTAGTCGGTGGTGCGGTAGAAGGCGTTGTAGCCAAGGCTCACGCCATCGGCAGTCCAGTAGGGGTCCACGAAGCCGAAGTTGTAGCGGCTCTGGTATTCGGAACGGGTCAGGCCGATGGAGACCTTGTTACCGGTACCCAGGAAGTTGTTCTGGCTGATCGAACCACCCAGGATCAGGCCGGCGCTCTGCGCGAAACCGACGCTGGCGGTGATCGAACCCGATGCCTGCTCTTCGACGCTGTAGTTCACGTCGACCTGGTCGTCGGTGCCCGGCACGGCCGGGGTCTCGACGTTGGCTTCCTTGAAGAAGCCCAGGCGCTCGAGGCGGGTCTTGGACTGGTCGATCAGGTAGGTCGATGCCCAGCCACCTTCCATCTGGCGCATCTCGCGGCGCAGCACTTCGTCCTCGGACTTGGTGTTGCCACGGAAGTTGATGCGGTTGACGTAGGCACGCTTGCCCGGGTCGACGACGAAGGTGATGTCGACGGTGTGGTCGTCATCGTGAGGCTGCGGCACGCCGTTGACGTTGGCGAAGGTATAGCCTTCGTTGCCCAGGCGGCGGGTGATCAGCTCGGAGGTGGTGGTCATCACCTTGCGCGAGAACACCTGGCCAGGCTGCACCAGCATCAGTGCCTTGACCTGGTCTTCCGGCACCTTCAGGTCGCCGGACAGCTTGACGTCACGAACGGTGTACTTCTCGCCCTCGTTGACGTTCACGGTGATGTAGACGTGCTTCTTGTCCGGGGTGATCGACACCTGGGTGGAGGCGATGTCCATGTTGATGTAGCCGCGGTCCAGGTAGTAGGAGCGCAGGCGCTCGAGGTCACCGGACAGTTTTTCGCGGGCATACTTGTCGTCGTTCTTGAAGAACGACAGCCAGTTGGTGGTCTTGAGTTCGAACAGGCTGGCCAACTCGTCGTCGCTGAACTTGGTGTTGCCCACCACGTTGATGTGCTGGATGGCAGCGACGGTGCCTTCGTTGATCTTGATTTTCAGACCTACGCGGTTGCGCGGTTGCGGCACCACCTCGGCGTCGACCTCGGCCGAGTAGCGCCCTTGGGCCACGTACTGGCGCTGCAGCTCGTTGCGCACACCTTCGAGGGTGGCACGCTGGAAGATTTCACCTTCGGCCAGGCCCGACTGCTTCAGACCCTTCATCAGGTCTTCGGTGCTGATGGCCTTGTTGCCTTCGATCTCGATGCTCGAGACGGAAGGACGCTCGACCACGGTTATGATCAGGACGTTGCCGTCGCGACCCAGTTGGATGTCCTGGAAGAAGCCGGTCTTGAACAGCGCACGGGTGGAATCCACCAGGCGCCGATCATCGGCCTCGTCCCCAACGTTCAATGGCAAGGCGCCGAACACGCTGCCCGCGGAAACCCGCTGCAGACCATTGACACGAATATCGGAGATGGTGAAGGACTCGGCGTGAACTTCAGCGATCATCAGTACGGCGAGAACCGCAGTTAGCAGCAGACGTTTCATGAAGTCCTTTCTTATTCCAACTGGCAATAAACGACCCACCGCGGGACGCGGCAGGTTCGCAATTGAGCGAAGCGTTACAGTCGACCCAAATCGTTGATCAGGGCAAGCAACATCACCCCGACTACCAAACTGATACCGATCTGGACCCCCCAACCTTGCACCCGATCCGAAAGCGGACGACCACGCGCCCATTCGATCAGGTAAAACAGCAAATGCCCCCCATCCAGTACAGGAATGGGCAGCAAATTAAGAACCCCCAGGCTAATGCTCAGGTAGGCGAGGAAATTCAGGAAATCCCCAACGCCGGACTGGGCCGAAGCGCCCGCCACTTTAGCAATGGTTATCGGTCCGCTCAAGTTTTTTACCGAGAGCTCGCCGAACAGCATTTTCTTCAGCGAATCGAGGGTCAGCACGCTCATGTTCCAGGTGCGCGAAACACCCTCGCCCAGGCCCTGCAGCGGGCCATAACTGACCTCGCGCAACATGGCCGCAGGCCACTCCACCGGCGCCACGCCCGCCCCCAGGTAACCACTGGCATTCTGGCCTTCGCCACGGCTGGCGAGGGTTACCGGCAACTCCAGCGTCGCCCCGTCACGCGCCACGCTCAGCACGATGCGGCTGCCGGCACGGCCGCGCACGGTGTCCACCACCTGCTGCCAATCGTCAAGCGCCTTGCCGTCGAGTGCCAGCAGGCGGTCGCCGGTTTTCAGACCGGCGGCCTGGGCCGGCCCCTTGGGATCAAGTTCGGCCAGCACCGGCACCAGCGCCGGGCGCCATGGGCGGATGCCCAGGGAGCGGATCGGGTCGGGCTCGTCGGCACCCTTGAGCCAGGCATCGAGCTTGAGCACATGGCTGCTGTCGGTGCTGGCACCCTCTTCACGCACGCTGACCTGCAGCGCGCCGCTTTCACCCAGCCGGCGCACCAGCTGCAGGTTGACCGCTGCCCAGCCGTTGGTCGGCTTGCCGTCGACCGCGACGGTCTCCTGGCCGGCGCTAAGGCCTGCGGCGGCCGCCAGGCTGCCAGCCTCGACCGCGCCGATGACCGGCCGCGCCTGCTGGCTGCCAAGCATGGCCAGTGCCCAGAAGAACACGATGGCCAGCAGAAAGTTGGCGATGGGGCCGGCGGCGACGATAGCGATGCGCTGGCGCACGCTCTTGCGGTTGAACGACTGCTCCAGCTGGTCGGCAGGCACTTCGCCTTCGCGCTCGTCGAGCATCTTCACGTAGCCGCCCAGGGGAATGGCGGCCACCACGAACTCGGTGCCATGGCGGTCATGCCAGCGTACCAGCGGCATGCCGAACCCTACGGAAAACCGCAAAACCTTGACGCCGCAGCGCCGCGCCACCCAGAAGTGACCGAACTCGTGAAAGGTGACCAGCACGCCCAATGCGACCAGGGTGCCGATAATCATGTAGAGCGCACTCATGTCTTTCTCCGAATAGCGTTCAGCGGGAGCGGGCGCAACCCGTGGCGACGTCGCACCTCAGACCCCGTGACGATCCAACCAGTGCCCGGCCAGGCTGCGTGCACGCTGGTCGGCTGCAAACACCGCCTCCAGCGTCGGCACGGCAACGACCGCTTCCTGGTTGAGCACGTGCTCGATGATACTCGGGATCTGCGGGAAGCGGATGCGCCGCTGAAGAAATGCCTCGACGGCCACTTCATTGGCCGCATTGAGCATCGCAGGGGCACTGTTGCCGGCGTCCGCCGCTTCACGCGCCAGGCGCAGACACGGAAAGCGCTGCTCGTCCGGCGCCTGGAAATCCAGGCGGGCAACGGCGAACAGGTCCAGCGGCGCCACACCCGAGTCGATGCGCTGCGGCCAGGCCAGGGCGTTGGCGATCGGCGTGCGCATGTCGGGGTTGCCCAACTGCGCCAGCACCGAACCATCGACGTAGTCGACCAGCGAGTGAATCACGCTTTGCGGGTGGACCACCACCTCGACCTGGGCAGGCCTGGCATCGAACAGCCAGCACGCCTCGATCAGCTCCAGGCCCTTGTTCATCATGCTGGCCGAGTCGACGGAGATCTTGCGCCCCATGGACCAGTTCGGGTGCGCACAGGCCTGCTCCGGGGTGACGTGCTCCAGCTCGGCCTGCGGCGTTTCACGAAACGGACCACCGGAGGCGGTCAGCAGGATGCGCCGCACACCCACCTGGGCCAGGCCGCGGGCATAGTCACCGGGCAGGCACTGGAAGATCGCGTTGTGCTCGCTGTCGATCGGCAGCAGTACCGCACCACTGCGCTGCACGGCCTGCATGAACAGGGCGCCGGACATCACCAGCGCCTCCTTGTTGGCCAGCAGCACCTTCTTGCCCGCCTCCACTGCGGCCAGGGTCGGACGCAACCCCGCCGCACCGACGATGGCCGCCATCACCGCATCCACCTGCAAGTCGGCCGCCACCTGGCACAGGCCCTGCTCGCCCACCAGCACCTCGGTACTCGACCCCGCAGCACGCAGGTCGGCCTGCAACTGCTGCGCGGCCTCATCGCCCGGCACCACGGCAAACACCGGAGCATGGCGCAGGCACAGGGCCAGCAGCTCGCCCAGGCGCGAATAGCCGCTCAGGGCATAGGCCTGGTAGCGCTCGGGGTGACGGGCAATCACGTCCAGTGTGCTCAGGCCAATGGAGCCTGTGGCGCCCAGCACCGTGATCCGTTGCGGGCGGCTCACAGCGCGCCCCAGTTGGCGGCCCACAGCAGCACGGCAAACAGCGGGATGGCAGCCGTGAGGCTGTCGATGCGATCCAGTACCCCACCATGCCCCGGCAGCAGGTTGCTGCTGTCCTTGATTCCGGAACGGCGCTTGAACATGCTTTCGGTCAGGTCGCCGACCACCGACACCAGTACCACGACGGCGGCACCGAACAGACCGAGGATCAGCTCGCCGGCGCTCCACTCGCGGGTCACGCCCACCACCGCCGTGATCACCAGGCTCAGCGCCAGGCCACCGTAGACACCTTCCCAGCTCTTGCCGGGGCTGACCTGCGGCGCCAGCTTGCGCTTGCCAAAGGCCCGGCCCGAGAAGTAGGCGCCGATATCGGCGCCCCATACCAGGACCATCACCGCCATGATCAGCCAGTTGCCCAGGGGCCAGTGCTTGATCAGCACCAGGCCTTGCCAGGCCGGCAACAGCACCAGCAGGCCGATCAGCAGGCGGCAGGCCACACTGGCCCACAGCTCGCTGGTACGCGGGTAGGTCAGCACCAGCCAGGTGGCCAGCGCCCACCACAGCACCGAAACGCCCAGCACCCAGGGTGCCAGCTCCGGCATCAGGTGCAGCAGCATCAGCAGGCCGGCGACCACCACGGCATAGGCAACCCGCAGGCCCTGGGCGATCAGCCCGGCCAGGCGGGCCCATTCCCAGGCCCCGAGGGTGACCACCAGGCCGATGAACAAGGCAAAGTTCGCCCCGTCGAGCAGGAAAAACCCGCACAGGGCAATCGGCAACAGAATCAGCGCAGTGATGATGCGTTGTTTAAGCATTAAGCACGGGCTCCAGCCTCGACCTGCTCGCTGGTTTTACCGAAGCGGCGCTGGCGCGAAGCGAAATCGGCCAATGCAGTGCGCATGGCCTCGTGTTTGAAGTCCGGCCAGAACAGGTCGGAGAAATACAGCTCGGCGTACGCCAGCTGCCACAGCAGGAAGTTGCTGATGCGGTGCTCGCCACCGGTGCGGATGCACAGGTCGGGCAACGGCAGATCGCCTGTCGCCAGGCACGGCTGCAGCAACTCGGGGGTGATGTCTTCCGGGCGCAGATGCCCGGCCTGCACTTCACGCGCCAGGCGCTGGGCGGCCTGGGCGATATCCCACTGACCACCGTAGTTGGCGGCGATCTGCAGGATGAAGCGATTGCTGCCTGCGGTCAGCGCCTCGGCCTCGCGCATGGCAGCCTGCAACTCAGGGTGAAAGCGCGAGCGATCACCGATGATGCGCAGGCTGATGTTGTTCTCGTTGAGCCGCCTGGCCTCGCGACGCAGCGCCGAGAAGAACAGCTCCATCAGCGCACCGACCTCGTCGGCCGGGCGCTGCCAGTTCTCGCTGGAGAACGCGAACAGGGTCAGGACCTCGACCTTGGCCTCGGCGCACACCTCGATGACCGCGCGCACCGCATCCACGCCTGCCTTGTGCCCGGCAACGCCGGGCAACAGGCGCTTCTTCGCCCAGCGATTATTTCCATCCATGATGATCGCGACATGGCGCGGCACCGATGGAGGCACACCCTGCTTGGTCTTTTCCATTGAAAAAAGTCCCGGCCCTTAAACGGCCATCAGGTCCTTTTCTTTCTCTTCGGTGGCCTTGGTGATCTGGGCCTCGGTATCTTTGGTCAGCTTGTCGATATCAGCGATGGCGCGACGCTCTTCGTCTTCACTGATTTCCTTGTCCTTGACCAGCTTCTTCAGCTCACCCAGAGCATCGCGGCGAATGTTGCGCACAGCAACGCGCGCGTCTTCGGCTGCACTGCGCGCCTGCTTGGTGAAGCCCTTGCGGGTTTCTTCGGTCAGGGCTGGCATGCTGATCAGCAGCAGCTCACCCAGGTTGGTCGGATTGAGATTCAAACCGGCGCTCTGGATGGCCTTGTCGACGGCAGCGAGCATGTTGCGCTCGAACGCCACGACTTGCAGGGTGCGCGAATCTTTCACGGTGACGTTGGCCACGCCGCTGATCGGGGTGTCGGTACCGTAGTAAGGCACCATCACGCTTGCCAGGATGCTGGGGTGTGCCTTGCCGGTACGAATCTGGCCGAACGCATAAGCCAGAGACTCCAGGGATTTCTGCATACGCGCTTGGGCGTCTTTCTTGATTTCGTTGATCATTTTTGAACTTCCTCGATCAGGGTCCCTTCAGCGCCACCATGCACGATGTTCAGCAGGGCGCCAGGCTTGTTCATGTTGAAGACGCGCAACGGCATCTTGTGGTCTCGGCACAGACAGATAGCTGTCAGGTCCATCACGCCCAGCTTGCGATCCAGCACTTCATCGTAGGTAAGATGATCGAACTTCTCGGCATGCGGGTCTTTGAATGGGTCTGCAGTGTATACACCATCGACCTTGGTTGCCTTCAATACCACGTCGGCATCGATTTCGATGGCGCGCAGGCAGGCGGCGGAGTCGGTGGTGAAGAACGGGTTGCCGGTACCGGCCGCGAAAATTACCACTTCTTTCGAGTTCAGGTGGCGCATGGCCTTGCGGCGATCATAGTGATCGGTCACGCCTACCATGGAGATCGCCGACATGACGATGGCGGTGATGTTGGCGCGCTCCAGCGCATCGCGCATGGCCAGCGCATTCATTACCGTGGCCAGCATGCCCATGTGGTCGCCGGTAACGCGGTCCATGCCCGCTGCGCTGAGCGCCGCGCCACGGAACAGGTTGCCGCCACCGATCACCAGGCCGACCTGCACACCGATACCGACCAGCTGGCCGACTTCCAGCGCCATGCGATCCAGCACCTTGGGGTCGATGCCGAACTCTTCCGAGCCCATCAGGGCCTCGCCGCTAAGCTTGAGTAGAATGCGTTTATAGCGAGCTTGATAACCACTGCCCTGCTGAGCCATTGCGAATCTCTCCTGCGGCGTTTTGAAAAAAAATCTGGGCGGGCTGTTTTCAGCCTGCTAACTGTAGCGTGGCGCAGCGACTGCGCCAGCGAAAGGGCGGCGTTGTAAACCGCCCCCGCTTTGACAAAGAGGCTGCGCGCGTGAGCGGGCAGCCTCTTTGGGGCGACAGAGGTGACTCTGTCTTACTGCTTGGCAGCAGCCAGCTGTGCAGCAACTTCTTCAGCGAAGTTGTCGACTGGCTTCTCGATGCCTTCGCCTACCTTGAAGTAGGTGAAGGAAACGATTTCGGCACCGGCTTTCTTGGCCAGTTCGCCGACCTTGATTTCCGGGTTCATGACGAAGGCTTGCTCGACCAGGCTGGCTTCGGCCAGGAACTTCGAGATACGGCCTTTGACCATGTTCTCGACGATGTTCTCAGGCTTGCCTTTGATCTTCTCTTCGTTCAGCTGCAGGAACACGGCTTTTTCGCGCTCGATCGCTTCAGCCGAAACTTCCGACGGCAGCAGGAACTCAGGGTTGCTTGCCGCCACGTGCATGGCGATCTCTTTGGCCAGTTGGACGTCGCCGCCCTTCAGGACCACTGCAACACCGATCTTGTTGCCGTGCAGGTAGGTACCGACAACGTCACCTTCAACGCGCACCAGGCGACGGATGTTGACGTTTTCGCCAACCTTGGCCACCAGGGCTTCACGAGCAGCTTCACGCGCAGCGATCAGCGGCGCAGCGTCGGTCAGTTTTTCAGCGAAGGCTTGCTCGACGCTTTCGGCGACGAAGGCCTTGAAGTCGTCTTGCAGGGCCAGGAAGTCGGTCTGCGAGTTCACTTCCAGCAGGACAGCGGACTTGTCGTCGGCCTTGATGGCGATGGCGCCTTCAGCGGCAACGTTGCCAGCTTTCTTGGCTGCCTTGATGGCACCCGAAGCGCGCATGTCGTCAATGGCTTTTTCGATGTCGCCGCCAGCCTTTTCCAGGGCTTTCTTGCAATCCATCATGCCTTCGCCGGTACGCTCGCGCAGTTCTTTTACCAGCGCTGCAGTAATTGCTGCCATTTCAAATTCCTCTTGGATAGGTTTTCAACCATTCCACCCGATACCTGACGGGCGTTCAATTCTGGAAATCCACTGCCAGAGCACATGCAGTTCGCAATGATGCAACGGCGACGCTGACAAGAGGATTTCAAGGTGGCAAAAAGGGGGCCAAGCCCCCTTTTTGCGTGCCGAGTCGACGCTAAGCGTCAGCTACTCAGGCTTCGGCAGCCGGTGCAGCTGCTTCTTCTGCGAACACTTCGGTGCCGCCGGCAACGTTGTTGCGACCACGGATAACGGCGTCAGCCATCGAACCCATGTACAGCTGGATGGCGCGAATGGCGTCATCGTTGCCTGGGATGATGTAGTCAACGCCTTCCGGGCTGCTGTTGGTATCGACAACGCCGATGACCGGGATACCCAGCTTGTTGGCTTCGGTGATAGCGATGCGCTCGTGGTCAACGTCGATCACGAACAGGGCATCAGGCAGGCCGCCCATGTCCTTGATACCACCCAGGCTGCGGTCCAGTTTTTCCAGATCGCGGGTGCGCATCAGCGCTTCTTTCTTGGTCAGCTTGGTGAAGGTACCATCTTCGGCCTGGGTTTCCAGGTCGCGCAGACGCTTGATCGAAGCACGGATGGTCTTGTAGTTGGTCAGCATGCCGCCCAACCAGCGGTGATCGACGTACGGCGAACCGCAACGTGCTGCTTCTTCAGCAACGATCTTGCCAGCGGAACGCTTGGTGCCGACGAACAGAATCTTGTTTTTGCCCTGGGCCAGGCGCTCTACGAAGGTCAGTGCTTCGTTAAACATCGGCAGGGTTTTTTCAAGGTTGATGATGTGGATCTTGTTGCGCGCGCCGAAAATGTACTTGCCCATTTTCGGATTCCAGTAACGGGTTTGGTGACCGAAGTGCACACCGGCCTTCAGCATATCGCGCATGTTGACTTGGGACATGATAGTTCCTTGATAAGTCGGGTTGGGCCTCCACGTATCCCAATGACCAACCCCGAAACCGAAGTCAGGGGCACCCAGGCCATCGTGTCGACACGTGTGTGGGTTTGAGCAGACGGGGCTATCCCCGAAAGCGGCGCATTTTATACCACACAAGTGAGCCGAGCGAAACCGAAAAAACAGACGACACCCGAGGGTTGCACCCGCCCTGCTCACGCAGCGACCGATGCAATCAACATAAATAGTAGGCAATGCCCCGCAGCCCAGGCCCCAGCCCGCCGCCTCGCTCTGTTAGAATCACGCCTTTCCCGTTTCATTTGCGCCTGCGCGCGCCGTAGAGAGCCTGCAATGACCGTCACTATCAAAACCGCCGAAGACATCGAAAAGATGCGCGTCGCCGGCCGCCTGGCCGCCGAAGTCCTGGAGATGATCGAAGAACACGTCAAGCCCGGTGTCACCACCGAGGAACTCGACCGCCTGTGCCACGACTACATCGTCAACGTGCAGCAGGCCATCCCCGCGCCCCTGAACTACAAGGGCTTCCCCAAGTCGATCTGCACCTCGGTCAACCACGTGGTGTGCCACGGCATCCCGGGCGACAAGCCGCTCAAGGATGGCGACACGCTGAACATCGACGTGACCGTGATCAAGGACGGCTACCACGGCGACACCAGCCGCATGTTCCACGTCGGCACCGTGCCGGTATGGGCCGAGCGCCTGTCCCAGGTCACCCAGGAGTGCATGTACAAGGCCATCGAGCTGGTCAAGCCGGGCTGCCGCCTGGGCGACATCGGCGAAGTGATCCAGAAGCACGCCGAAAAGAACGGCTTCTCGGTGGTGCGCGAGTTCTGCGGCCACGGCATCGGCAAGGTGTTCCATGAAGAGCCGCAGATCCTGCACTACGGCCGCGCCGGTACCGGCATGGAACTCAAGGAAGGCATGACCTTCACCATCGAGCCGATGATCAACCAGGGCAAGGCCGACACCAAGGTGCTGGGCGACGGCTGGACCGCCATCACCAAGGACCGCAAGCTCTCGGCGCAGTGGGAACACACCCTGGTGGTCACCGCCACCGGCTACGAGATCTTCACCCTGCGCAAGGACGACACGATCCCGCGCACTTCGGCCTGACCCTCACAGGAACGTCATCGATGCCCCAGGTGGACCCCGAGCTGTTCGACCGCGGCCAGTTCCAGGCGGAACTGGCCCTCAAGGCCAGCCCCATAGCGGCCTTCAAGAAAGCCATCCGCCAGGCCGGCGAGGTGCTCGACGGGCGCTTTCGCAGCGGCCGCGAGATCCGCCGACTGATCGAGGACCGCGCCTGGTTCGTCGACAACATCCTGCAACAGGCATGGAACCAGTTCAGCTGGAGCGAAGCCGCCGACATCGCCCTGATCGCCACCGGCGGCTACGGGCGCGGCGAGCTGCACCCCTACTCCGACATCGACCTGCTGATCCTGCTCGATGACGCCGACCACGAGGTGTTTCGCGACTCGATCGAGCGCTTTCTCACCCTTCTCTGGGACATCGGCCTGGAAGTCGGCCAGAGCGTGCGCTCGGTGGACGAATGCGCCGAACAGGCGCGCGCCGACCTCACGGTGGTCACCAACCTGATGGAAAGCCGCACCATCTGCGGCCCCGAACACCTGCGCCAGCGCATGCTCGAGGTCACCAGCACGGCGCACATGTGGCCGAGCAAGGAGTTCTTCCTGGCCAAGCGCGCCGAGCAGAAGGCGCGCCACCACAAGTACAACGACACCGAGTACAACCTGGAACCCAACGTCAAGGGCTCCCCCGGCGGCCTGCGCGACATCCAGACCGTGCTCTGGGTAGCGCGCCGCCAGTACGGCACGCTCAACCTGCATGCGCTGGCCGGCGAAGGCTTCCTGCTGGAGAGCGAGAACAACCTGCTGGCCTCGTCACAGGAGTTTCTGTGGAAGGTGCGCTACGCCCTGCACATGCTCGCCGGGCGCGCCGAAGACCGCCTGCTGTTCGACCACCAGCGCAGCATCGCCGCGTTGCTGGGCTTTACCGATGACAACCCCAAGCGCGCCATCGAACAGTTCATGCAGCAGTACTACCGGGTGGTGATGAGCATCGCCGAGCTCAGCGACCTGATCATCCAGCACTTCGAGGAAGTCATCCTCGCCGATGACAGCGCCAGCAGCACCCAGCCGCTGAACCCGCGCTTCCAGCTGCATGACGGCTATATCGAGGCGGTGCGCAGCAACGTGTTCAAGCGCACCCCGTTCGCCATGCTCGAGATCTTCGTGCTGATGGCCCAGCACCCCGAAATCAAGGGCGTGCGTGCCGACACCATCCGCCTGCTGCGCGAGCACCGGCACCTGATCGACGACGAGTTCCGCAACGATATCCGCAACACCAGCCTGTTCATCGAGCTGTTCAAGTGCGAGATCGGCATCCACCGCAACCTGCGCCGCATGAACCGCTACGGCATCCTGGGGCGCTACCTGCCCGAGTTCGGCCTGATCGTGGGGCAGATGCAGCACGACCTGTTCCACATCTATACGGTCGATGCGCACACCCTGAACCTGATCAAGCACCTGCGCAAACTGCAGTACACCCCCGTGTCCGAGAAATTCCCGCTGGCCAGCAAGCTCATGGGGCGCCTGCCCAAGCCCGAGCTGATCTACCTCGCCGGCCTGTACCACGACATCGGCAAGGGGCGTCAGGGCGACCATTCCGAGATCGGTGCGGTGGACGCCCAGGCATTCTGCAGCCGCCACCAGTTGCCCGCCTGGGACAGCCGGTTGATCGTGTGGCTGGTACAGAACCACCTGGTGATGTCGACCACTGCCCAGCGCAAGGACCTCTCCGACCCGCAGGTGATCCACGACTTCGCCCAGCTGGTCGGCGACCTGGTGCACCTGGACTACCTCTATGTGCTCACCGTGGCCGACATCAACGCCACCAACCCGAGCCTGTGGAACTCCTGGCGCGCCAGCCTGCTGCGCCAGCTCTACACCGAAACCAAGCGGGCCCTGCGCCGCGGCCTGGAAAACCCGCTGGAACGCGAAGAGCAGATCCGCCAGACCCAGAGCGCAGCTCTGGACATCCTGGTACGCGAAGGCACCGACCCGGACGACGTCGAACAACTGTGGTCGCAACTGGGCGATGACTACTTCCTGCGCCACACCGCCGCGGACGTGGCCTGGCACTCCGACGCGATCCTGCAGCAGCCGGCCGACGGCGGCCCGCTGGTGCTGATCAAGGAGACCACCCAGCGCGAGTTCGAGGGCGGTACGCAGATCTTCATCTATGCCCCCGACCAGCACGACTTCTTCGCCGTGACCGTGGCCGCGATGGACCAGCTCAACCTGAACATCCACGACGCACGCATCATCACCTCCAGCAGCCAGTTCACCCTCGACACCTACATCGTGCTCGACAACGACGGCGGCTCGATCGGCGACAACCCGCAGCGCGTCAAGGAAATCCGTGAAGGCCTCACCGAAGCCCTGCGCAACCCCGACGACTACCCCACCATCATCCAGCGTCGGGTACCGCGCCAGCTCAAGCACTTCACCTTCGCGCCCCAGGTGACCATCCTCAACGATGCCCAGCGCCCGGTGACCATCCTCGAGCTCAGCGCCCCGGACCGCCCGGGCCTGCTGGCACGCATCGGCAAGATCTTCCTGGAGTTCGACCTGTCGCTGCAGAACGCCAAGATCGCCACCCTGGGCGAGCGGGTGGAAGACGTGTTCTTCATTACCGACGCCGACAACCAGCCGCTGTCCGACCCTGAACTGTGCCGCCGCCTGCAGGCCGAGATCGTCGAGCAGTTGCGCGTCGACCAGGCCACCGGCGTCGAGATGACCCGCCTCACCCTTTGACCGATTGACGAGACCCAGCGCCAATGAACAACGCTTTGAACCAGCTTCAGCCCTACCCGTTCGAGAAACTGCGTGCCCTGCTCGATGGCGTGACGCCGGCCGCAGACAAGCGCGCCATCGCCCTGTCGATCGGCGAGCCCAAGCACGCCTCGCCGGCATTCGTGGCCAAGGCGCTGGCCGACAACCTCGACAAGATGGCGGTGTACCCCACCACCCTGGGCCTGCCCGCGCTACGCGAAAGCATCGTGCACTGGTGCGAGCGCCGCTTCGGTGTACCGGCCGGCTGGCTGAGTGCCGCACAGCACGTGCTGCCCGTCAACGGCACCCGCGAGGCGCTGTTCGCCTTCACCCAGGCGGTGGTCAGCCGTGGTGAGGACGCGCTGATCGTCAGCCCCAACCCGTTCTACCAGATCTACGAAGGTGCCGCGTTGCTCGCCGGCGCCCAGCCGCACTACCTGCCGTGCCTGGACAGCAACGGCTTCAACCCGGACTTCGACGCGGTGCCAGCCGAGATCTGGCAGCGTTGCCAGATCCTGTTCCTGTGCTCGCCAGGCAACCCGACTGGCGCACTGGTGCCGCTGGACACCCTGAAAAAACTCATCGCACTGGCCGACGAGCACGACTTCGTGATCGCCGCCGACGAGTGCTACAGCGAGCTGTACTTCGACGAGCAGGCCCCGCCACCCGGCCTGCTCAGCGCCTGCGTGGAACTTGGCCGCAGCGACTTCAAGCGCTGTGTGGTGTTCCACAGCCTGTCCAAGCGCTCCAACCTGCCAGGCCTGCGTTCGGGCTTCGTGGCCGGCGATGCCGAGATTCTCAAGGCCTTTTTGCTCTACCGCACCTATCACGGTTGCGCGATGCCGGTACAGACCCAGCTGGCGAGCATCGCCGCCTGGAACGACGAGGCGCATGTCCTGGAGAACCGCGACCTGTATCGCGAGAAGTTCGACGCCGTGCTGCAGGTGCTGGCCCCGGTAATGGATGTACAGAAGCCCGACGGCGGTTTCTACCTGTGGCCGAAGGTCCCCGGCGATGACGCGCAGTTCTGCCGCGACCTGTTCGAACAGCAGCACGTGACCGTGGTGCCGGGCTCGTACCTGTCTCGCGAGGTGGAGGGCTTCAATCCGGGGGCCGGACGCGTGCGCCTGGCGCTGGTGGCCCCGCTTGCCGAATGTGTCGAGGCGGCCCAGCGCATCCGCGCATTCGTCGAAGGCTGAGCCGGTACGCCTGGTCGGCCGACCGATAGATAAGTAACGCCCAAGGCCCGGTCGGCCCGCCAATCATGGAGCTCCACTCAACAGGAGCTCCAGCATGGACATACCAACCTTGTGCAAGGTCACCCAGGTGGCCGATCAGCAGCAATCCTACGAAACAGCCCTGAAAGAAAACCCGCTCAACGCCCCGCAGCCCTCGCGCTCGGGTCGTCAGAAACGCGGCGTTGCCTACCACAGCCGCCTGTGGGCGCCGGGCCGCACCCTGCTCATCGCCTTCGCGGCCGACGTACCGGAACAGACGCAACAGAGCATCTTCGAGGTTGCCTGCCAATGGCTGGCGTACGCCAACCTCAAGTTCCAGCGCACCGCCGACTGGGCCGAGGCACAGATCAGGATCGAGATGAAGCCAAGCGGCACGGGGATCAACCATTCACTGGTCGGTACCGACGCCTTGCTCCGCGAAGACAGCACCATGACCCTCAGCGACTGGCCTGGCGATGAGCAGTTCCAGCGCAGCGTGCTGCATGAGTTCGGGCACGCGCTGGGCCTGGACCATGAGCATCAGCACCCGGATGCGGACATCCAGTGGAACCTGGCCAAGCTGCTGGAATACGCCGAACAGGTCGGCATGCCCATGGAAGAGATTGCTGAAAACTTCCTCAACAGGATCGAACGCACGCAGGCATTGCACAACGCCTACGACCCGGGTTCGGTCATGCACTACCCGATTCCGGCCACCTTCACCCTGAACAATGTGGCTTTCACCGGCTCGGCGCAGCTCAGTGACGGCGACAAGGCGCTGGCGGGCAAGGCCTACCCCTTCACCCCGGTACACCCGTGAAGTACACCCCGCCCAGCCCGGCAGCGGGCGAGACCTAGGCGCCAGCATGCGCCTGACCTGTCCGCGCGACTGACCCCCAGCGCGGGGCCGCCATGCGACCCCGAGCACTTCACTTGACCGGCCCCAGGTTGGCCTCGCTCATGTCCAGCTCACCCAGCACCTGGCGCACCACGTCATCACCGATCTGGTGCTGGCGGTGCAGGCTGTACAGCTCCAGGCGCTGCGCCCGCAGCGCCCGCAGGCGCAGGCGTCGCTCCAGCTGATCCATCTGCGCGGCCAGCGCCTGGGCCTCGGCACTGTCGTTGAACACGTCCAGTTGCTGCCGGTACTCGGCCATCAGGCGCGCCTTCAACTCGGCGGCCAGTGCGGCCTGGGAGGCATCCTGGGGCGCGCCGGGCTCCACCAGTTCCTCGGCCTCCAACGCATGGATCGCCGCCTCGGCGGTGCGCCGCCAGGCCTCGCGCGCCTCCTGGCGCAGGGTATCATCGGGGCTCTTCTCCACCCCGCGCAGCAGCAACGGCAAGGCAATGCAGGCCGATACCAGCGACAGCAGAATCACCCCTGCGGCAATGAAGATCAGCAGGTCGCGTTCGGGGAACGCCTTGCCCGCGCCGATCAGCAGCGGCACCGACATCACGCCCGCCAGGGTCACCGCCCCGCGCACGCCGCCCACGGTCAGCAGCCAGCACGAACGCGCGTTGGGCACCAGCACCAGGTCTTCCTTGCCGCGCCAGCGCCGGATCACCCCGATCAGGCGCCAGATGCTCTGCACCCAGATGAACCGCAGCGCCAGCAACACCAGGAAGATCGCCACCACATCCAGGCAGCGGTACAGCAGGGTTGGCCACAGCGATGCCTCATGGCTGGTCACCGCCTTGGCGATATCGGGCAGTTGCAGGCCCAGCAGCAGGAAGATCAGGCCGTTGAAGGCGAACTCCAGCAGCGACCACACACTGCGGTTGAGCAGGCGCGTGCTGGTCTGGCGCGGCAGCAGGTCAAGCCAGCTCTGCATCATGCCCGCCGCCACCGCCGAGAGAATGCCCGAGGCGCCCAGGCGCTCGGCCAGCACATAGGCGGCGAACGGCAGCAACAGCATGAATACCACGTGGGTGGCCGGGTCGTCCCAGCCGCGCGCGATCATCCACACCCGCAGGCGCCCCACCAACCAGCTCAGCGCCACGCCGATGGCCAGGCCACCCACGGCCACCAGCACGAAGGTCACACTGGCCTCGGCCAGCGAGAACACCCCGGTGATCGCCGCCACCAGCGCAAACTTGAACGTCACCAGGCCCGAGGCATCGTTCATCAGCGCCTCGCCCTGCAGCATGTGCATCAACGGGGTGGGCAGGCGATCCTGGCTGATTGCCGACACCGCCACCGCGTCGGTGGGCGACAGCACGGCGGCCAGGGCAAAGGCCACCGGTAGCGGTATGCTCGGCAGGATCCAGTGGATGAAATAGCCGGCCCCCACCACCGTGAACAGCACCAGCCCCACCGCCAGGGTCAGGATCGGCCCGCGCAGGCGCCAGAACTCGCGCTTGGGCATGCGCCAGCCATCGGAGAACAGCAACGGGGGCAAGAACAGGAACAGAAACAGCTCAGGGTCCAGGGCCACGTGCAGGCCCAGAGTCGGCCAGGCCAGCAGCGCACCGGCACCAATCTGCACCAGCGGCAGTGGAAGCGGGATCAATCGCCCCACCAGTTTCGAGACACTGACCAGCATCAGCAGGATGAGAACGGTATAGGCTGACTGCATACGGCGTGTTTTTCCTGTTCAGTTTCAAATACGCTCAACGGCCAGGGTTATGCCATTGAAACAACATGTTACCGGGATCTGCATGAACACAACCGCTCCACCTAAGTCGCAGACCCGCCGGCAATCTGTAACACAATGCTACAAATGAGGAGCCTCGCATGATCACCCCCGCGTCGACCCTATTGACCCACGATAGCCCCAACCGTGCGCTGCTGGTCATCGATGTGCAAAACGATTTCATCCCCGGCGGCGCCCTGGCGGTGCCCGGTGGCGACGAGATCGTGCCGCTGGTCAACCAGCTCGGCCGCCAGTTCGAGCGCGTGGTGCTGGCCCAGGACTGGCACCCGGCCGGGCACGCCTCGTTCGCCTCGAGCCACCCGGGCAAGAATCCGTTCGAGGTCATCGAACTGTCATACGGGCCGCAGACACTCTGGCCCGACCACTGCATTCAAGGGAGCCCCGGCGCACAGTTTCACCCGGACCTGAACATTGCCCACGCACAGCTGATCGTGCGCAAGGGCGGCAACCGCCAGGTCGACAGCTACTCGGCGTTCACCGAAGCGAACCAGACCACCCCCACCGGCCTGGCCGGCAACCTGCGCGAGCGCGGCATCGACACGCTGTTCCTGTGCGGCCTGGCCCTGGACTTCTGCGTGGCCTGGACGGCACTGCACGCACGCCGCGAAGGGTTCGCCACCTATGTGGTGCTGGACGCCTGCCGCGCCATCGATACCGCAGGCTCCTGCGCGGCGGCGATGGCACAGATGCAGGCTGCCGGGGTGCAGTTCATTCAGGCGCGGCAACTGGGCGGCGCCAGCCGTGGCGCCCTGCCCGATGTTGTCGCATAATCCAGCCCACCCATTCTTCGAGGAGTTTCGGGGCGGCTGCGGGAACACCCGCGCGCCCTTAACGTTCAATGGCTTATATTCTCTTCGGCATCAAAGCCTGTGACACGATGAAGAAAGCCCGTACCTGGCTTGAAGAACACCACATCCAGTACGACTTTCACGACTACAAGACCCAGGGTATAGACCGGGACCACCTGAACCGCTGGTGCGACGAGCACGGCTGGCAGGTGGTACTCAACCGCGCAGGCACCACCTTCCGCAAGCTCGATGACGCGCAGAAGGCCGACCTCGACCAGGCCAAGGCCGTCGAGCTGATGCTGGCACAACCCTCGATGATCAAGCGCCCGGTGCTCGACCTGGGCGGCAAGACCCTGGTCGGTTTCAAACCGGACCTGTACGCGGCAGCCCTGCGCTGAACCGCGACGCCTTCACTCAATTTCGCAAGAGGTAACCGCATGTCCACTTCACTGTTCAGCCTGGCCTTCGGCGTCGGCACTCAAAACCGTCAAGGCGCCTGGCTGGAAGTCTTCTACGCGCAGCCACTGCTCGCCCCGAGCGCCGAGCTGGTCGCAGCCGTCGCCCCGATCCTGGGCTATGAAGGCGGCAACCAGGCCATCGCGTTCAGCAACGCCCAGGCCGCGCAACTGGCCGAGGCCGTCAAGGGCGTCGACGCCGCCCAGGCTGCACTGCTGACCCGCCTGGCCGAAAGCAACAAGCCGCTGGTGGCCACACTGCTGGCCGAAGACGCCACCCTGAGCTCCACCCCTGAGGCCTACCTCAAGCTGCACCTGCTGTCGCACCGCCTGGTCAAGCCCCACGGCCTGAGCCTGGCCGGCATCTTCCCGCTGCTGCCGAACGTGGCCTGGACCAGCCAGGGCGCCATCGACCTGGCCGAACTGGCCGAGCAGCAACTCGAAGCCCGCCTCAAGGGCGAGCTGCTGGAAGTGTTCTCGGTCGACAAGTTCCCGAAAATGACCGACTACGTGGTGCCGAGCGGCGTGCGTATCGCCGACAGCGCCCGCGTGCGCCTGGGTGCCTATATCGGCGAAGGCACCACCATCATGCACGAAGGCTTCGTCAACTTTAACGCCGGCACCGAAGGCCCGGGCATGATCGAAGGCCGCGTTTCGGCGGGCGTGTTCGTCGGCAAGGGTTCGGACCTGGGCGGCGGCTGCTCCACCATGGGCACCCTGTCGGGCGGCGGCAACATCGTCATCAAGGTCGGCGAAGGCTGCCTGATCGGCGCCAACGCCGGTATCGGCATCCCGCTGGGCGACCGCAACACCGTCGAAGCCGGCCTGTACATCACCGCCGGCACCAAGGTGAACCTGCTCGACGAGAACAACGAGCTGGTCAAGGTGGTCAAGGCCCGCGACCTGGCTGGCCAGACCGACCTGCTGTTCCGCCGCAATTCGCTAAACGGCGCGGTCGAGTGCAAGACCCACAAGTCGGCCATCGAGCTGAACGAAGCGCTGCACGCCCACAACTAAGTGGTACGATCGGGTCTGGCCCTCTGCCAGACCCGATATCAGGCCCTACACATCATGTTCCAGCCCTCTCCCTGGCGCGCAGACTTCCCTGCCATCGCCGCCCTGCAACGCCAGCACCAGACCTACCTGGACAGCGCTGCCACCACGCAGAAACCCCAGCACCTGCTCGACGCCCTGAGCCACTACTACACCCAGGGTGCGGCCAACGTGCACAGGGCCCAGCACCTGCCTGGCGCACTTGCCACCCAGGCCTTCGAGGCCAGCCGCGAAAAAGTCGCCGCCTGGCTCAATGCCGCCGATGCGCAGCAGATCGTGTTCACCCATGGCGCCACCTCGGCGCTCAACCTGCTGGCCTATGGCCTGGAATGGCGCCTGGAGGCGGGCGACGAGATCGCCGTCAGCGCCCTGGAGCACCACGCCAACCTGCTGCCCTGGCAGCAGTTGGCCCAGCGCCGCGGCCTCAGGCTGGTGATCCTGCCGCTCGACGCCAACGGGCATATCGACCTGGAGGCGGCCCTGCAACTGATCGGCCCGCGTACCCGCGTGCTGGCGGTGAGCCAGTTGTCGAATGTGCTCGGCACCTGGCAGCCGCTGCAACCGTTGCTCGACCACGCCCGCGCCCAGGGCGCCCTCAGCGTGGTCGATGGCGCCCAGGGCGTGGTGCACGGGCGTCACGATGTACAGCAACTGGGCTGCGACTTCTATGTGTTTTCCAGTCACAAGCTGTATGGCCCGGACGGCCTTGGCGTGCTCTATGGCCGCCGCGAGGCGTTGGGCCTGCTGCGTCACTGGCAGTTCGGCGGCGAGATGGTGCAACTGGCCGGCTACCAGCAGTCGAGCTTTCGCCCCGCCCCGCTGGGTTTCGAGGCCGGCACGCCGCCGATCGCCAGCGTGATCGGGCTGGGTGCCAGCCTGGATTACCTGGCCAGCCTCGACGCTACCAGCGTGGTCGAACATGAAGCCGCCCTGCACCGCCATCTGCTGCGCGGCCTCAACGATCGTGAAGGGGTGCGGATACTGGGCGCGCCGCAACTGGCCCTGGCCAGCTTCGTGGTCGAGGGCGTGCACAATGCCGACCTTGCGCACCTGCTGACCGAACAGGGCATCGCCGTGCGCGCCGGTCATCACTGCGCCATGCCGCTGGTCAACAGCCTGGGCCTGGACGGCGCGATCCGCGTGTCGCTGGCGCTGTACAACGATTCCCACGACCTGGAGCGCTTCTTCAGCGCCCTGGACCAGGCCCTGGAGCTGCTGCGATGAGCCTGCCCGACGCCGCCCGCGAGGCGCTGGATGTATTCGAACAGGCTGCCGGCTGGGAGCAGCGCGCCCGCCTGCTGATGCAATGGGGCGAGCGCCTGGCCCCCCTGGACGCGACGCAGCAGTGCGAGGCCAACCGCGTGCACGGTTGCGAAAGTCAGGTGTGGCTGGTGGCCGAGCAGGTCGAAGGTCGCTGGCACTTCAAGGCCGCCAGCGATGCGCGGCTGCTGCGCGGCCTGCTGGCGCTGCTGCTGGTGCGGGCCGAAGGCTTGACCGGCAGCCAGCTGCAGCAGCTGGACCTGCCCGCCTGGTTCACCGCCCTGGGCCTTGGCCGACAGCTCTCGCCGTCCCGCAGCAACGGCCTGAACGCCGTGCTGCAGCGCATGGCTCAGCTCGCCGCCGGCGCCTGAGCTGCTACGCGATCGGCCGGGCGGCGCTTGCCACCCACCAGTTTCTCCACGGCCTTGCTGGCAGCGACCATGCCGAAGGTCGCCGTCACCATCATCACCGCGCCGAAACCGCCCGAGCAGTCGAGCTTGACCCCGTCCCCGACGAAGCTCTTCTGCAGGCAGATACCGCCATCGGGCAGCGGATAGCGCAACTGCTCGGTGGAGAACACGCACGGCACCCCGTAGTTGCGGCTCACGTTGCGCGAAAACCCGTGGTCGCGGCGCAGCGTCGAACGCACCTTGGAGGCCAGCGGGTCGTTGACCGTGCGGTTGAGATCGGCCACCTGGATCTGCGTGGGGTCGAGCTGCCCGCCCGCACCGCCGGTGCAGATCACCTGGATCTTGCGCCGCTTGCACCAGGCAATCAGCGCAGCCTTGGCCATCACGCTGTCGATGCAGTCGATCACGCAGTCGATATGGTCGGTGATGGTCTGGGCCAGGTTGTCGCGGGTGACGAAGTCCACCACCGCGTGCACCTTGCAGTCCGGGTTGATTGCGCGCAGGCGCTCGGCCATCACCTCGACCTTGGGCTTGCCCACGTTGCCCTGCAGCGCATGCAACTGGCGATTGGTGTTGCTCACGCACACGTCATCCAGGTCGAACAGCGAAATTTCGCCAACGCCGCTGCGGGCCATGGCCTCGGCCGCCCACGAGCCGACACCGCCGATGCCGACGATCGCCACATGCGCCTCGCGCAGGCGTTGCAAGCCCTGCTGGCCATACAACCGGGCAACACCGGTAAAGCGTGGATCTTCTGTACTCATGGCCCAACCCTGAAAAAACCGGCGCGCATTATAGGCCCCACAACGCAGGATGACAGCCCGCAACCGACGCACTAATTGCTATGAATTGGTAAACCTGGCGCCAACCCTGCTTTAATGACCGGTGCAAACCCTGCTTTGGACGGCAATTGTACGGGCTTCAGAACTTCAGCATCTGAGGAAAATCCAAGCGCTACATGCACCCGTTTCCTATACCACGCTACCTGCCTGGTGCGTAGGATCCGTGCCCGCCGGCGCTTGCCCGTTCCACTTTTCGGAACCCGAAATATCTATGTCATCGCGTAAATTTGGTATCAACCTGGTGGTCGTCATGGCGATTGCCGCGCTATTCACCGGGTTCTGGGCACTGATCAACCGCCCGGTGTCCGCCCCCGACTGGCCGGAGCAGATCTCCGGCTTCTCGTATTCGCCTTTTCGCCTGGGCGAAAGCCCGCAAAAGGGCCAGTACCCGACCGAAGCCGAGCTGCGCGAAGACCTCGAGCAACTGAGCAAGCTGACCGACAGCATCCGCATCTATACGGTGGAAGGCACCCAGGCGCTGATCCCGCGTCTGGCCGAAGAGTTCGGCCTGCGCGTGACCCTGGGTGTGTGGATCAGCCCCGACCTGGAACGCAACGAGCGCGAAATCGAGACCGCCATCCAGTTGGCCAACACCTCGCGCAGCGTGGTGCGGGTGATGGTCGGCAACGAGGCGCTGTTTCGCGAAGAGGTCACCCCCCAGGCCCTGATGGACTACATGGACCGCGTGCGCGCCGCAGTGAAGGTGCCGGTCACCACCAGCGAACAGTGGCACATCTGGAAGGAAAACCCCGAGCTTGCCGGGCACGCCGACCTGATCGCCGCGCACATCCTGCCCTACTGGGAATTCATCCCGGTGAGCCAGGCCGAGCAGTTCGTGCTCGACCGCGCCCGCGAGCTCAAGCAACTGTTCCCGCGCAAGCCGCTGCTGCTGTCCGAGGTCGGCTGGCCCAGCAATGGCCGCATGCGCGGCGGTGCCGACGCCACCCAGGCGGATCAGGCCATCTACCTGCGCAGCCTGGTCAACCTGCTCAACCGCCAGGGCTACAACTACTTCGTGATCGAAGCCTACGACCAGCCCTGGAAAGCCAGTGACGAAGGTTCGGTGGGCGCCTACTGGGGCGTGTTCAATGCCGCGCGCCAGCAGAAATTCAACTTCGAGGGCCCGGTGGTGGCCATTCCGCAGTGGCGCGTGCTGGCCGTGGGCTCGGTGGTGCTGGCGATGCTGTCGCTGACCCTGCTGCTGATCGACGGCTCGGCGCTGCGCCAGCGCGGGCGCACCTTCCTGACCTTCATCGCGTTCCTGTGCGGCTCGGTGCTGGTATGGATCGGCTATGACTACAGCCAGCAGTACAGCACCTGGTTCAGCCTCACCGTGGGTTTCCTGCTGGCGCTCGGCGCGCTGGGGGTGTTCATCGTGCTGCTGACCGAGGCCCATGAACTGGCCGAGGCGGTATGGACGCACAAGCGCCGCCGGCTGTTCCTGCCGGTGGAGGCCGACAGCGCCTATCGGCCCAAGGTGTCGGTGCATGTGCCGTGCTACAACGAGCCCCCGGAGATGGTCAAGCAGACCCTCGATGCCCTCGCGGCGCTGGACTACCCGGACTTCGAAGTGCTGATCATCGACAACAACACCAAGGACCCGGCCGTGTGGGAGCCGCTCAAGGCCCATTGCGAGCTGCTGGGCGAGCGCTTCAAGTTCTTCCATGTGGCACCGCTGGCGGGCTTCAAGGGTGGCGCGCTGAACTACCTGATCCCGCACACTGCCAAGGACGCCGAAGTGATCGCGGTGATCGACTCGGACTATTGTGTCGACCGCAACTGGCTCAAGCATATGGTGCCGCACTTTGCCGACCCCAAGATCGCCGTGGTGCAGTCGCCGCAGGACTACCGCGACCAGAACGAAAGCACCTTCAAGAAGCTCTGCTACGCCGAGTACAAGGGCTTCTTCCATATCGGCATGGTCACCCGCAACGACCGTGACGCAATCATCCAGCACGGCACCATGACCATGACCCGGCGCTCGGTGCTCGAAGAGCTCGGCTGGGCCGACTGGTGCATCTGCGAAGATGCCGAACTGGGCCTGCGCGTGTTCGAGAAGGGTTACTCGGCAGCGTATTCCCACGAGAGCTACGGCAAGGGCCTGATGCCCGACACCTTCATCGACTTCAAGAAGCAGCGCTTTCGCTGGGCCTACGGCGCGATACAGATCATCAAGCGTCACACCTCCAGCCTGCTGCGCGGCAAGGACACCCAGCTGACCCGCGGCCAGCGCTACCACTTCCTGGCCGGCTGGCTGCCGTGGATCGCCGACGGCATGAACATCTTCTTCACCGTGGGTGCGCTGCTGTGGTCGGCGGCCATGATCATCGTGCCGCAGCGGGTCGACCCGCCGCTGCTGATCTTCGCGATCCCGCCGCTGGCGCTGTTCGTGTTCAAGGTGGGCAAGATCGTGTTCCTGTACCGCCGCGCGGTAGGGGTCAACCTCAAGGACGCGTTCTCGGCGGCGCTGGCAGGGCTGGCGTTGTCGCACACCATTGCCAAGGCGGTGCTGTACGGGTTCTTCACCAGCAGCATTCCGTTCTTCCGCACGCCGAAGAACGCCGACAGCCACGGGCTGCTGGTGGCACTGGCAGAGGCTCGCGAGGAGCTGTTCATCATGCTGCTGCTGTGGGGCGCGGCGCTGGGCATCTACCTGGTGCAGGGCCTGCCGAGCAACGACATGCGCTTCTGGGTGACCATGCTGCTGGTGCAGTCGCTGCCGTACCTGGCGGCGCTGATCATGGCCATGCTGTCGTCGCTGCCCAAGCCCGCGGATGTCACGCAGCCCGCACCTGCCGCCTGATAAACCGCCATCGCGGGTCAAGCCCGCTCCCACAGGGATTGCGCAGTACCTTGTGGGAGCGGGCTTGACCCGCGATAGGCCCGCACAGACAGCACAGATCCACAGTCCCTTCCCCGCACTTTTGCTATAAGATAACGCCCCTTCTTTTTGCCCCAGCCTTGCACCCCGGAGTCCTTCATGACGGCCCCAGCCGACCTCTCGCCTACCCTTGAACTGGCCTGCGACCTGATCCGTCGTCCCTCGGTGACCCCGCTGGACTTCGACTGCCAGAAACAGATGATGCAGCGCCTGGGCGATGCCGGCTTCATGCTCGAACCGATGCGCATCGAAGACGTCGACAATTTCTGGGCCACCCACGGCAGCGACGACGGCCCGGTACTGTGCTTCGCCGGCCACACCGACGTGGTGCCCACCGGCCCGGTACAGGCCTGGGCCAACGACCCGTTCGACGCCCTGATCGACGCCGACGGCATGCTCTGCGGGCGCGGCGCGGCCGACATGAAGGGCAGCCTGGCCGCCATGATCGTGGCCACCGAGCGCTTCGTCGCCGACTACCCGAACCACAAGGGCAAGGTCGCCTACCTGATCACCAGCGACGAGGAAGGCCCGGCCCATCACGGCACCAAGGCCGTGGTCGAACGCCTGGCGGCGCGCAACGAACGCCTGGACTGGTGCATCGTCGGCGAGCCGTCGAGCACCACCCTGGTCGGTGACGTGGTCAAGAACGGCCGTCGCGGCTCGCTTGGCGCCAGGCTCACCGTGCGTGGCGTGCAGGGCCACGTGGCCTACCCGCACCTGGCGAAGAACCCGATCCACCTGGCCGCCCCGGCCTTGGCCGAACTGGCCGCCGAGCACTGGGACGAGGGCAATGATTTCTTTCCCCCCACCAGCTTCCAGATCTCCAACCTCAACTCGGGGACCGGCGCCACCAACGTGGTGCCAGGCGAGCTGACCGCACTGTTCAACTTCCGTTTCTCCACCGAGTCGACCGTCGAAGGGCTGCAGGCCCGCGTGGCGGCGATCCTCGACAAGCACGGCCTGGACTGGCAGGTGGACTGGGCGCTGTCGGGCCTGCCGTTCCTCACCGAACCGGGCGACCTGCTCGACGCGGTGTCGGCCAGCATCAAGGCCGTGACCGGCCGCGACACCCAGGCCTCCACCAGCGGCGGCACCTCCGACGGGCGCTTCATCGCCACCCTGGGCACCCAGGTGGTCGAACTGGGCCCGGTCAACGCCACCATTCACCAGGTCAACGAGCGGGTCCTGGCCAGCGACCTGGACGTGCTGACCGAGATCTACTACCAGACCCTGACCCGGTTGCTCGTCTGATGCTCATCTGCCCCATCTGCAGCGCCGCGCTCGGCGCCCTGGACAACGGTGTCGGCTGCCCAGCCGGGCACCGCTTCGACCGGGCGCGCCAGGGCTACCTGAACCTGTTGCCGGTGCAGCACAAGAACAGCCGTGACCCTGGCGACAACCAGGCCATGGTCGAGGCACGTCGCGACTTCCTCAATGCCGGGCACTACGCCCCGGTGGCACGGCGCCTGGCCGAGCTTGCGGCCGAGCGCGCCCCCGCGCGCTGGCTGGACATCGGCTGCGGCGAAGGCTACTACACCGCGCAACTGGCCGACGCCCTGCCCCAGGCCGACGGCTATGCCCTGGACATCTCCCGCGAGGCGGTCAAGCGTGCGTGCCGGCGCAACCCGGCACTCACCTGGCTGGTGGCGAGCATGGCCCGGGTGCCACTGGCCGATGCCAGCTGCCAGTTCCTGGCCAGCGTGTTCAGCCCGCTGGACTGGCAGGAAGCCAGGCGCCTGCTCAGCCCCGGCGGCGGCCTGATGCGCGTCGGCCCCACCCGCGGCCACCTGATGGAGCTGCGCGAACGGCTGTACGATGAAGTGCGCGACTATGCCGACGACAAGCACCTGGCCCTAGTGCCCCCGGGCATGCACCACGCCCACGGCGAAGTGCTGGAGTTTCGCCTGAGCCTGGCGGCCCCGGCCGACCGCGCCAACCTGCTGGCCATGACCCCCCATGGCTGGCGCGCCAGCGCAGAAAGACGCGCGGCCGTCATCGATCACCCCGAGCCCTTAGAGGTGACGGTATCGATGCGTTACGATTACTTTGTGCGCCAAGACTGAGCCGCACCCGGAGAGCCCCATGCGCCAACCCGATATCGAGATTTACCTGAAGGACGCCGACGTCGATCACAAGCAGATCGCCGCCTGGCTGGGCCAGGCCCTCGGCCCGTGCAGCGACTGGCAGCAGAAGGGCCAGACCTACAAGTGCAAGGCCGGTAACGTACCTGTTACCTGGCTGCCCAAGGCTGTGGGCAAATGGAACAGCCTGTACCTGGAAAGCGACCAGACCCCGTGGGAGGACGACATCGCCTGCGCCCGCGCCGCATTCGCCGCACTCAATGTCGAAGTGCGCTGCGCGCCGGGTAGCTGGGTGGAAGAGGAAGGTGAAGAAGACGCCGACCGCTGGATCCGCATCAGCGCCGATGGCGAGGAAGAGATCACCTGGCGTACCAGTTGAGCCGTTGACCGGCTTTGCTTAGGCGCCAGCCTTGCTGGCGAAGCCCGGCATCGCCGGGCCAAGGGGCTGCTGCGCAGCCCATCGCCAGCAAGGCTGGCGCCTGCCGCTTTACAGCCCCACTACGTCTTCGGCCTGCAGGCCTTTCTGGCCCTGGGTCAGGTTGTACTCGACCTGTTGCCCTTCCAGCAGGGTGCGATGCCCTTCACCGCGGATCGCGCGGTAATGCACGAACACATCCGCACCGCCCTCACGCTGAATGAAGCCATATCCCTTGGCGTCATTGAACCACTTCACACTTCCAGTCTCACGAGACGACATCTGAACTACTCCGGATTTTTATTTTGGAATCGCCTTGTCGGCAGGGCCTCACCAGGCCCCACCTACGCCGCTTGCGGATTTGTCCTGCAAGTGGCGGACCGACTATAACGCAGCCATTCAACAATTTTCATGACCGGGGCGCTTTTTGCTGAACTTGCGCGGATACGGCACACTAACCTACCGAGCATCTGCTCGAATCCCATTACCCAGGGCACCTACCGAATGACCCGTTCCCCCTTGCGCCGCCTGATCTTCGGCGCCCTGCGCCGACTGCTGTACCTGTGGGTGCGCTCCGAAACCATCAACCAGTCATCCTTCTCGCTGAACCTGGACCGCAGCCGTCCGGTGTTCTACGTGCTGCAATCACCCGCGCTCACCGATCTGGCCGTGCTCGACCGCGAATGCACCAAAGCCGGGCTTCCGCGCCCGGTGCTGCCCGTGGCGGTAGGCCCGGTGATGGAGCCGGCGGCGTTCTTCTACCTGACCCCCGAACCCGACTGGCTGGGCCGCCACGACAAGCGCGGCGCACCGCCGACGCTGACGCGCCTGGTCAACCTGGTCAGCCAGCACGCCGAACAGGACGCGCAGATCATTCCGGTCAGCGTGTTCTGGGGCCAGTCGCCGGCCAGCGAATCGAGCCCGTGGAAGCTGCTGTTCGCCGACAGCTGGGCCGTCACCGGGCGCCTGCGCCGGCTGCTTACCGTGCTGATCCTGGGGCGCAAGACCCGCGTGCAGTTTTCCGCGCCGATCCATCTGCGTGAGCTGGTCGAGCACAACAAGGGCCACGAGCGCACCGTGCGCATGGCCCAGCGCCTGCTGCGGGTGCATTTTCGCAACCTCAAGACCGCCGTCATCGGCCCCGACATCTCGCACCGGCGCAACCTGGTCAAGGGCCTGATCCACGACCCGCTGGTACGCCAGGCCATCAGCGACGAGGCCCAGCGCGAGAACATCCCGCTGGCCAAGGCCGAGGCCCAGGCCCTGCGCTATGGCAACGAGATCGCCTCGGACTACACCTACACCGCCATCCGCTTCCTCGAAGTGGTGCTGAGCTGGTTCTGGAACAAGATCTACGACGGCATCAAGGTCAACCATATCGAACAGGTGCAAGGTATCGCGCCGGGGCACGAGGTGATATACGTGCCCTGCCATCGCAGCCACATCGACTACCTGCTGCTGTCGTACCTGCTGTTTCGCAACGGCCTGACGCCGCCGCACATCGCCGCCGGCATCAACCTCAACATGCCGGTGATCGGCAGCCTGCTGCGCCGCGGCGGTGCGTTCTTCATGCGCCGCACCTTCAAGGGCAACCCGCTGTACACCGCGGTGTTCAACGAGTACCTGCACACCCTGTTCACCAAGGGCTTCCCGGTGGAGTACTTCGTCGAGGGCGGGCGCTCGCGCACCGGGCGCATGCTGCAGCCCAAGACCGGCATGCTGGCGATCACCCTGCGCAGTTTTCTGCGCTCCTCGCGCACCCCGATCGTGTTCGTGCCGGTGTACATCGGCTACGAGCGCGTGCTCGAAGGCCGCACCTACCTGGGCGAGCTGCGCGGGGCGAGCAAGAAGAAGGAATCGATCTTCGACATCTTCAAGGTCATCGGCGCGCTCAAGCAGCGCTTTGGCCAGGTGGCCGTGAACTTCGGCGAGCCGATCCGCCTGGCCAGCTTCCTCGACCAGCAGCAACCGGGCTGGCGCGAACAGGACCACAGCCCGCAGTTCCGCCCGGCCTGGCTCAACGAAACCACCTCGCGCCTGGGCGAGAAGGTCGCGCAGCACCTGAACGAGGCCGCCGCGATCAACCCGGTCAACCTGGTGGCCCTGGCGCTGCTGTCCACCAGCCGCCTGGCCCTGGACGAACGCGCCCTGGCGCGGGTACTGGACCTGTACCTGGCGCTGCTGCGCCAGGTGCCCTACTCGGCCCATACCACCCTGCCCGAAGGCGACGGCCTGGCGCTGATCGGCCACGTGCGCGGCATGGACCTGCTGGCCGAGCAGCAGGACGCGCTGGGGCGCATCCTGTACCTGGATGAAAACAACGCGGTACTGATGACCTACTACCGCAACAACGTACTGCACATCTTCGCCCTGCCGGCGCTGCTGGCAAGCTTCTTCCAGAGCAGCTCGCGCATCAGCCGCGAACTGATCGGCCGCTACACCCACGCGCTGTACCCGTATCTGCAGTCGGAGCTGTTCATCCGCTGGGATGCCCAGGAGCTCGACGGGGTGATCGACCAGTGGCTGGAGGCATTCGTCGAACAGGGCCTGCTGCGTTTCGAGAACGGCGTGTACCTGCGCCCGGCCCCGAGTTCGCGCCAGTTCGTGCTGCTGACCCTGCTGGCGCGGGCCATCACCCAGACCCTGCAGCGCTTCTACATGGCCACCGCGCTGCTGCTCAACAGCGGCCAGCACACCCTCAGCGCCGAAGAGCTGGAAGACCTGTGCGTGGTCATGGCCCAGCGCCTGTCGATCCTGCATGGCCTGAACGCCCCGGAATTCTTCGACAAGAGCCTGTTCCGCCACTTCATCCAGACCCAGATCGAACAGGGCGTGCTGCGCCCGGATGCGGCGGGCAAGCTCGGCTACCATGAAAAACTCAGCGAGCTGGCCGAAGGCGCCGCCAAGCGCGTGCTGTCGGCCGAGGTGCGCCTGTCGATCCGCCAGGTGGCCTTGCAGCGCAGCGACGAAACCACCGAGCAACAAGTCTGAACAGGAGTACACGATGAAGAAATTGACCCTGGCTGTGCTGGGCAGCCTGCTGGCCGCCTGCAGCAGCACCCCGTCACCCTCCAAGGCCAGCCTGGACGGCGAGGTGTTCTACCTGCAGCGCATCGCCCTGCCACCGGCAGCCACCCTGAGCGTCAGCCTGCAGGACGTGTCGCTGGCCGATGCGCCAGCCGTCACCCTGGCCAACCAGAGCGGCCCGGTAAAAGGTCAGGTGCCCCTGCCGTTTCACCTGAGCTACGACCCGGCACAGGTCAAGCCGGGCCACCGCTATGCCGTGAGCGCGCGCATCGAGCTGGACGGCAAGCTGCTGTTCATCAACACCGAACACCACGGCGTGCAGCTGGACGGTAGCGACGCCCAGCCTGTACGAATCAAGGTCGACGCCGTTCGCTGATCCCCTTTTTGCCTTTGGATAAGGATGCTGCCATGTTCCGCCCTGCTCTTACCTTTACCGGCCTGTGTGCCGGCCTGCTGTTGTCGGCCAGTGCGCTGGCCCTGTCACTCGGCGACCTGTCGCAGAAGGACGCCACCGGCGGCCTCAAGGATGCCCTGACCCAGGGTGCGCAGATTGCCGTCAAGCAACTGGGCACCCCAGGCGGCTTCAGCAACAACCCGGACGTGCGCATCGAGCTGCCGGGCAACCTGGGCAAGGCTGCCAAGGCCATGAAGAAGTTCGGCATGGGCGCCGAGGTCGACCAGCTCGAGGCCAGCATGAACAAGGCGGCCGAGGCGGCAGTACCGCAGGCCCAGGCGTTGCTGGTGGATGCGGTCAAGAAGATGAGCGTGGCCGACGCCAAGGGTATTCTCAGCGGTGGCAACGATTCGGCCACCCAGTACCTGAACAAGACCAGCCGCGAGCAGATCCGTGCCAAGTTCCTGCCCATCGTCAAGCAGGCCACCGACCAGGTCGGCCTGGCCAAGCAGTACAACAGCTTTGCCGGGCAGGCCTCGTCGCTGGGCCTGCTGGACAGCAAGAACGCCAACGTCGAGGGTTATGTGACCGAGCAGGCGCTGGATGGCCTGTTCGAGATGATCGGCAAGCAGGAAGCCACGATCCGCCAGAACCCGGCGGCCGCGGCTACCAGCCTGGCCAAGAAGGTCTTCGGCGCCCTCTAGGGCCCTTCGCCGGCAGGAACAGCAGCGTCAACGCCGTGGCCACGATCAGCCCGCCCATGATCGCCACCGCCATCGGCCCGAAGAACACGCTGCGCGACAACGGAATCATAGCCAGCACCGCCGCCAGCGCGGTCAGCACGATCGGCCGGAAGCGCCGCACCGTGGCCTCGATGATCGCCTGCCAACGATCCAGCCCGGCCGCGATGTCCTGCTCGATCTGGTCCACCAGAATCACCGAGTTGCGCATGATCATCCCCGACAGCGCAATGGTGCCCAGCATCGCCACGAAGCCGAACGGCTGGCGGAACACCATCAGGAACAGCACCACCCCGATCAGCCCCAATGGCGCGGTGAGGAACACCATCACCGTGCGCGAGAAGCTGCGCAACTGCACCATCAGCAAGCTCAACACCACCACGATGAACAGTGGCACCCCGGCATTCACCGAGTTCTGCCCGCGGGTCGAATCCTCCACCGTACCGCCCACTTCCAGCAGGTAGCCATCCGGCAGCTCGGCACGCACCGGCTCCAGGGTCGGCAGTATCTGCTTGACCAGGGTCGCCGGCTGCTCCTTGCCATAGATGTCGGCACGTACCGTCACCGTCGGCAGGCGATTACGGTGCCAGATGATGCCTTCCTCGAAGCCGTACTCCAGCGTCGCCACCTGCGACAGCGCAACGCTGCGCCCATTCTCGGTGGGCACCGCCAGGCTCGACAGGTTGGTCAGCTCGGTGCGTTCCTGGCGCGTGCCGCGCAGCAGGATCTCGATCAGCTCGTTGTCTTCGCGGAACTGGCTGACCGACGAACCGGTCAGCGAGCTTTGCAGGAACTTGGCCAGGTGCGCGGTGCTGATCCCCAGGGCCCGGGCACGGTCCTGGTCGATACTCAGGTAGATCACCTTGCTCGGCTCTTCCCAGTCCAGGTGCACGTTCACCACATGCGGGTTCTCGCGCACCCGGGCCGCCACCTTGCGCGCCAGTGCACGCACCTCCTCGATGTGCTCGCCGGTGACCCGGAACTGCACCGGGTAGCCCACGGGCGGGCCGTTTTCCAGGCGCGTGACCCGCGAACGCAGGTCCGGGAACTGCTCGTTCAGGGTCTCGATCAGCCAGCTGCGCAGCGCCTCGCGCTCCTCGATGGTCTTGGCCAGCACCACGAACTGGGCGAAGCTGGTTGCCGGCAACTGCTGGTCCAGGGGCAGGTAGAAGCGCGGCGAGCCGGTGCCCACGTAGGCCACATAGTTGTCGATGCCGGCGCGCTCCTTGAGCAGGGCCTCCAGGCGCGTGACCTGCTCGGCGGTGTTGCTCAGCGAGGCGCCCTCGGCCAGCTTCAGGTCGACCATCAGCTCCAGCCGTCCGGAGGCCGGGAAGAACTGCTGGGGCACGAAGCGAAACGACAGCACACTGAGCACGAACAGGCCCAGGGTCGCCACGATCACCGTCTTGCGGTGCGCCACGCACCAGCCCACCAGCCGCCGTACACGCTGGTAGAACGGCGTGCCATAGGGGTCGGTGGCGCCATCGGTGGTGCCGTGCTTGGCCGCGTGCAGCTTGGCCAGGTCTGGCAGCAGCCGCTCGCCCAGGTACGGCACGAACACCACGGCAGCGATCCACGAGGCAATCAGGGCAATGGTCACCACCTGGAAGATCGAGCGGGTGTACTCGCCCGTGCCCGACTGCGCCGTGGCAATCGGCAGAAAGCCCGCCGCGGTGATCAGGGTGCCGGTGAGCATCGGGAAGGCGGTGCTGGTCCAGGCGTAGCTGGCGGCCTTGAAGCGATCGAAGCCCTGCTCCATCTTGATCGCCATCATCTCCACCGCAATGATCGCGTCATCCACCAACAGCCCCAGCGCCAGCACCAGCGCCCCCAGGGAAATCTTGTGCAGGCCGATCCCGAGGTAATACATCGCGGCAAACGTCATCGCCAGCACCAGCGGAATCGCCAGCGCCACCACCAGGCCGGTGCGCATGCCCAGCGAGAAGAAGCTCACCAGCAGCACGATGGCCAGTGCTTCCACCAGCACCTGCACGAACTCGCCTACGCCGGTTTTCACGGCGGCCGGCTGGTCGGACACCTTGCGCAGCTGCATGCCGGCCGGCAGATTGGCCGAGATACGGGCAAACTCGACCTCAAGGGCCTTGCCCAGCACCAGGATGTCACCACCGGCCTTCATCGATACCGCCAGGCCGATGGCGTCTTCGCCCATGAAGCGCATGCGTGGCGCGGGCGGATCGTTGAAACCGCGGCGCACATCGGCCACATCGCTGATACGGAAGGTGCGCTCGCCCACCCGAATGGGGAACTGCTCTATCTGCTCCACCGTCTCGAAACGCCCGCTCACGCGCAGTTGCAGGCGCTCGCTGGGGGTTTCGAAAAAGCCTGCGGTGGTCACCGCATTCTGTTCCTCCAGCGCCTGCTGCACAGCTTCAAGCGGCAGGCCCAGGGTCGCCAGCTTGAGGTTCGACAGCTCGATCCAGATCTTCTCGTCCTGCAGGCCGAGCAGCTCGACCTTGCCCACATCCTTTACCCGTTGCAGCTGGATCTGCACGCGGTCGGCGTAGTCCTTGAGCACCGCGTAGTCGAAACCTTCACCGGTCAGTGCATAGATATTGCCGAAGGTGGTGCCGAACTCGTCGTTGAAGAACGGCCCCTGGATACCCGGCGGCAAGGTGTGGCGAATGTCCGCGACCTTCTTGCGGATCTGGTACCACAGCTCGGGAACATCCTTGGAATGCATCGAGTCGCGGGCCATGAAAGTGACCTGGGACTCACCAGGGCGCGAGAACGAGACGATCTTCTCGTACTCGCCCGTCTCCATCAGCTTCTTCTCGATGCGTTCGGTGACCTGGCGCGAGACTTCCTCGGCGCTCGCCCCCGGCCAGTTGGTCTTGATCACCATGGCCTTGAAGGTGAACGGCGGGTCTTCGCTCTGGCCCAGCTTGGTATACGAAAGCGTGCCGACCAGGGCCAGCAGCACCATCAGGAACAGCACGATCTGGCGATTGCGCAGCGCCCAGGCGGAAAGGTTGAAACCCATCGGGACTTACTCCTTGGCCGCCAGATTCACCACGCGATTGGACCGGTCCACCGGTCGTATCTGCTGCCCCTCGTGCAGCACATGGCCGCCAGCCGCCACCACCCAATCGGTGGGCTTGAGGCCTTCGAGCACCGGCACGCTGGCCTGGCCGTAGGCGCCAACCCGCACCACGGTGCGCGTGAGCGTATTGTCAGACTCCACCCGCCACACGTAGGTCTGGCCGTTCTCGGCGCTCAGGGCCGACAGCGGCACCGCCAGCGGCACCTGCTCGGCGTGCTGGATGAACACCCGTGCGCTCTGCCCCAGTTCTGCGGGCACCTTGCCGGCCGCGAACGCGATGCGCGCAGCGAAGGTACGTGACCGCGGGTCGGCGGCCGGCGACAGCTCGCGGATGCGACCCTCGAAGCGCGTATCCGGTTGCGACCACAGCTCCACCGACACCGGCTGGCCGACCTTGAAGCGGCCGAAGTTCTGCTCCGGCAGGCTGATCAGCACCTCGCGCTCGCCATCAGCGGCCAGGGTGAACACGGTCTGCCCGGCAGCCACCACCTGGCCCACCTCGACCTGACGCTTGGCTACCACCCCGTCCTGTGGCGCGCGCAGCACCGAATAGCCGGCCTGGTTGCCGGCCACATCGAATTCGGCGCGCACCTGGTTGGCTCGCGCCAGGCCTGCACGGTACAGGTTTTCGGCGTTGTCGAACTGCGAGCGGCTGACCATCTGGCGTTCCAGCAGGGTCTGGTAGCGGTCGCGCTCGGCCTTGACCAGGCTCAGGTTGGCCTGGGCCGCTGCCATCTGCGCGCGGCTGGCCTCCAGCTGCAGGCGTACGTCCTGCGGGTCGAGCTCGGCCAATGGCTGGTCGGCCTTGACCCGCTGGCCCTCTTCCACCAGGCGCTTGCTGACCTTGCCGGGAATACGAAACGCCAACTCCGGCTCGAGCCGGGCGCGCACTTCGCCGGGGTAGCTGTCGACCGCCGCCGTGGACAGCTGCGGCTGCACCACCATGGCCGGGCGCAGGGTGCTTGGCGGGGGACTCTCCTGCCCGCAGCCGCTCAGCAGCAAGGCAAGGGTAAGCGGGAATGCAAGGGGCAAGGCATGGCGCAACATGATCGAGAACCTTCCGTGAGTAGCGCATCTAATATTTATACCGGCGGGTATAGTAAATCAGCGCAACGGCGCCGGGAAGCGATTGTCGGACAGAAATTTCAGGGTCGTCGCACGCACCGAACTGACACCTGGACCTGCCGCTTGGGCCCTCCGTGGAGCCGAAAAAGCCACTTCCACCCGCCATCACTGGCGCTGATAGGCGTTCAAAAAGCAGATTGCAGCCCCCAGGTGGCGACCACGGTGTACCCTGTACCCCTTAACGAACCTGTACGTGTCATTCATGCCAAACGAAACCAGCGCCCCCAACGGCCCCGGCCGGCCCAAGGACCTCGCCAAGCGCCAGGCCATCCTCGAGGCGGCCAAAGCCCTGTTTCTCACCCACGGTTACGCCAACACCAGCATGGATGCGGTCGCGAATGCGGCAGGGGTTTCGAAACTGACGGTCTACAGCCACTTCAACGACAAGGAGACACTGTTCTCCTCGGCTATCGTGGCCACCTGCACGGCCCAGTTGCCCGAACTGTTCTTCGAACTGACCGAAGGCACGTCGGTGGAGCAGGTCCTGCTGAACATCGGGCGCGGCTTCCAGGCGCTGATCAACAGCGATCAATCGGTCAAGCTCAGCCGCCTGATCATGGCCCTGGGCACCCAGGACCCCAAGCTCAGCCAGATCTTCTTCGAAGCCGGCCCGTTGCGCGTGCTGCGCGAGATGGAAGCACTGCTGCAGCGCGTCGACCAGCATGGTCTGCTGCGTATCGAGCAGCCGGCCAGGGCGGCCGAGCACTTCTTCTGTCTGCTCAAGGGGGCGCCGAACTATCGCCTGCTGCTCGGCTACTCCCCGGCGCTGGACGCCGAGGCTGCCGAGGCACATGTGCAGGACGTGGTGGCGGTGTTTTTGCGGGCCTACCGCCCCTAGTCAGGGCTTGAGGGCTTTCTTGGGGTAGATGTCGTAGCGGCTCGACTTGCCTTCCAGGCTATGGCTGGGCTTGGGCCCGTCGATGATCGGCGCCTTGCGCGGGCGCTTGACCACCACCCGGTGGCTGGCCAGGGCCAGGGCGGCCTCCAGCAGTGCCGGGGCATCCAGGTCATCGCCCACCAGCGGGCGGAACACGCGCATCTCCTTTTTCACCAGGGCGCTCTTGTCGCGGTGCGGGAACATCGGATCGAGGTAGATCACCTGCGGCGGTTCGCCCTGCCAGTCGCGCATGCGCTCGATGGAGTTGCCTGCCAGCAGCTGCATGCGGGCCACGATGGGGCCCACCTCGGCATCCGCTGCCGCACGCGCCAGGCCATCCTCGAGCAGCGCCGCCACCAGCGGCTGGCGCTCGATCAGTTGCATCTGGCAGCCCAGGCTGGCCAGCACGAAGGCGTCCTTGCCCAGTCCTGCCGTGGCATCCAGCACCCGTGGGCGCACGCCCTGGGCGATGCCGACCGCCTTGGCGATCATCTGCCCGCTGCCCCCGCCGAACACCCGACGATGGGCCGCCGCGCCCTCGACGAAATCCACCCGCACCGGGCCCGGTGCCTGCGGGCCCAACTGCTGGATCTGCAGGCCGGTCTCGCCCACCTGCACGGCAAAGGCCGCCGACGCATCCTGCAGCGGCAAGCCCAGGCGCACCGCCCAGTGCTCGGCCTGTGCCTGATACTCGGCAGCCAACGCCTCGACCCGGATACCGCCGTCCGCCAGTTGCTCCACCGCTCACCTTCCCCACACAAAAAAATTAAATGATTGCCGGCCTGTGCCGATAACCGCAGTAATCGCTATTTTGCCAGACCCGGACAGCCTTCGACTGCCATGTCAGACATTCTTCAGCTCCCTTCCGGTTATTTGTCGCCCGTCGGCGACTTTGCCCGGCACAACACCCAGACCCTCGGCGGCGTCAGCCACCTGTGGCAGGACTTCTTTGCCCAGGCGTTGGCAGAGCAGCAGGGTGAAGGTGCGCAGGAAGGTCAGCTGGCGGTCCCCGAGGTCGACACCGTCACCGGCGAACCGATTGCCGGCAGCCAGACCCTGGCGCAGATCCACAGCCAGCGCCTGTGCGACGTGCACGACACCATCGTCGCCCCGCCCGAGCCGCTGTTCCTGCCGATTGCCGAATTCGAACTGGACCTGCTGGACAAGCCTGCGCCGCCATTCAGCGCGCTGGAACTGGTGGAGCAGCAGCGCCAGCTGGACATCAGCAACAACTGGGTGCGCCCGGTGGTGATGAGCCAGGGTCATCCGCTGCCGCAGCCAGGCCCGGCGCCGCAACCGTACCCGCTGCACCTGCCGATCGCGGAGCTGGAAGCCAGCCTGCTCGACCCGGCGCCGGAGCCGTTCGACCAGGCCACGCTGCTCAAGCAGCAGTCGGACCTGGAGTTCGACCTCAGCTGGGCCCGTCCGGTGGTACTGAACAACGTGCGCATCGCCGCCTAACGGCAGATCTGCCAGAAGCCCATATCCAGGTGGAAGTGGTTGCGGTGGGCAGCGTTGTAGTCAGGCCCCAGCACCGTGTTGAAACTGTCGCAGCCGCCAGCCTGCACCTCGCGTAGAAACTTCGCCTTCCCCCCCTCACCCGGCCAGTCGCGCAGCACCTCGATGCGCTGCCCATCGGCCAGCCTGAACCCGGCGATGTCGAGCGCATTGGCGCTGGCATGCTGGCTGCGCCGCCCTTCCTTGCGCCCGTACACATTGCGACAGGCAAAACTGCCCAGGTGATCGACCTGCACCACCGCCTGGCCGAATGCACGCTGCGCGGCCGGTTGCAGGCCGTGGCGCTCGAACAGCGCGAAGGCCACCGCCACCGGGCAACTGGCCAGAAAACTGCTGCTCAGGCGCACGCCCGAGCCCTGCACCCGCACCACGTTGTGCAGCGGGCAGGCCACATCTGGCGCGCTGTCGGCCTGCTTGCTGTAGCGCAGCGTCGAGGTGGCCAGGGCCTGTTCGCAAAGCCTGGGGTCATCCTGCAGGCGGCTCAGCTTGTAGGGGGTCAGCAGGTTCGGGGGCGCCTTGACGTCCAGCACCGCCCACGGGTTCCAGGCAGCCGGCAGGCGCCAGCCCTGTTGCCAGGCCACCAGCCCCGCCGCCATCGCTATCACCAGGAAAATGCCCACTCCCCGCATGGGCGATCAGCGCCTGAACAACTGGTTGAGCTGGTCGAACGGCAGCGCCTGCTCGGCATAGTCGAAGCGGCCCTGCTGCTGGATCCGTTCGGCGGCGTGGAAGAACGCGCCGTAGGCCGCACGCGCCAGCGACGAGCCGACGCTGATGCGCTTGACCCCGAGCGCCTGCAGGTCGCTTACGCTCAGGTCCACCCCGCTCAGCCCCATCAGCACGTTGACCGGCCTGGGCGCCACGGCCTGCACCACCTGGCGAATCTCCTCGGCGCTGCGCAAGCCCGGCGCGTACAGCACATCGGCACCGGCCTCGGCAAAGGCCTGCAGGCGCTTGATGGTGTCGTCCAGGTCCAGGCGCCCGTGCAGCAGGTTTTCGGCGCGGGCACACAGGGTGAACGGGAACTCCAGGCTGCGCGCCGCCGCAACGGCTGCCTCGACGCGCTCCACTGCCTGATGAAAGCCATAGATCGGCTCTTGCGGGTTGCCGCTGGCATCCTCGATGGAGCCGCCTACAAGCCCCACAGCGGCGGCCTGCAGGATGGCCTCGGCGCAGCCCTTGGGCGTATCGCTGAAGCCGTTCTCGAGGTCTGCAGCCACCGGCAGGGCGGTGGCATCGACGATGCTGCGCGCGTTGCCCAGGGTTTCCTCCAGGCTCATGGCGCCTTCGGCATCGGGGCGCCCCAGCGAGAACGCCAGGCCGGCGCTGGTGGTGGCCAGCGCCTCGAAGCCGAGGCTGGCCAGCAGCTTGGCCGAGCCTGCATCCCAGGGGTTGGGGATGACAAAGGCGCCATCACGTTCATGCAGCGCCTTGAAGGCTTCGGCACGCAGGGTTTGCACATCCATGATCACGACTCCAGAGCAGGCGGTACGGGGCGGTCAGAGCAGGCCAAGCTGCTCGGCTGCGGGCGCCCTGTGCAGTTCAGGCAAGGCCGGCAAGCCGGGCAGGCGCTCCATCAGGCCCTGATGAAAACGCTGCGCCAGCGCGGCTGCCAGGCGGTTGTCGGCAGTATGCAGGAAAACGTACGGGGTGCGCCCCTCCTCGATCCAGGCCGCGACCTTGGCCAGCCACGGCAACAGAAACGGCTCGTTGGCCGCCAGTTCCGGGTGGCCGATGAAGCGCACCTGCGGGCTCTGGCTGAAGGCGGCAGGGCGTGGCGGCACCCGCGGTTTCTTGGACTGGGCATGCAGCACGCCCGGATCGCGCGAGGTGCAACTGAACAGGGCACGCGGGTCCAGGCAGATGCGTTCGACGCCGCGATCGAGCAAAAGCCGATTGAGCAGACGTTCCTCCTCACCCTTGGCGAAGAAGGCCTTGTTACGCACCTCCACCGCCAGCGGCACGTCCACCTCGTCGATGAACGCCACCAGCTCGCCCAGGCGTGCCGGACCGAAGCTGGCAGGCAGCTGCAACCAGTAGGGCGCCACACGGGCGCCCAGCGGCTTGAGCAGGTTGATGAAGGTGTGCGCGGCCACGCATTGCTGACGCAGGTCGTCTGCATGACTGATGTCGCCGGGGAACTTGGCGGTGAAGCGAAAGTGCGCGGGCATGATCTGCGCCCAGCGTTCCAGGGTGGCGGGCGCGGGGCGCGCATAGAAGGTGGTGTTGCCCTCCACCGCATTGAACACCTGGCAGTAGAGGCCGAGAAAGTCGCTGGGTCTGGCCTCGGCGGGGTACAGGTACTCGCGCCAGGCGTTTTCACTCCAGGACGGGCAACCGAGAAAGTAAGGTAAAGGCGTCATGCCTCAAATGTACAGGTCCAACCCCAGCACTTCCATCTCCCAGTCCACGAAGCCGGCAGTGGTCAGGTAGCTGGCCAGGGCCTGGGCGGTGCGCTTGTTGCGCGCCCGCGGGAAGATCATGTCCTGCTGGCGCACCGGCAGGCCGCTGCGGCTGGCGCCGCCTGCAGCACCTGATGGCGACGGCTGCGCCTCGAACTCGCCCGGCAGGTCTTCGTCCACGTCCTCTTCGCGCACCGGCGGCTTGCGCAGCGGGCGCTTGATCGGATAGGACTGGGAAGAGAAGCCGTCGACACGCATGAACGATTACTCAGGAGCAATGATGGCAATTTAGCGGCACCTGAGAGACTTCGCAAATGCCCGACTGATAACTGGACCACATATCGAGCAAAAGGTTTATGCGCAACGGCGATAGACGACCAGCGGTTTACCGCGCCTTGGGCGTGGCCACCTTGTCGCGCAGGTACACCGGTTGGGCGAGATCGGGCGCAATACCTTCGCCCCGGTCCCAGGCGAACCGCGCCAGGGTCAGCAGGTCGAGGGCGTGGGGCAGCATGCCGGCGTCCTGGCCACTGACGGCCACCGGCAGGCGCTCGGCGTAGCCCCAGCCGGTACCGGCACCGAACCAGTCGCCGGCCGCGCCCGGCGGCAGGCTGACCTGTTCGGGGGCCAGCACCGCCTCGCTGCCCAGCAGGCGCATTTCGCCGGCCTGCTGCTGGTAGCAGCCCCAGTACACCTCGTCCATGCGCGCATCGATCGCCGCCGCCACCTGCTCGGCGCCGTGCTCGCGCAACGCGCGCTGGGCCAGCAGCGCCAGGTTGGACACCGGCAGCACCGGACGCTCGAGGGCGAACGCCAGGCCCTGCACCACGCCGATGGCGATCCGCACCCCGGTAAAGGCGCCGGGGCCGCGGCCGAAGGCAATCGCATCGACGGCCGACAGGGCGATGCCCGCTTCGGCCAGCATCGTCTGGATCATCGGCAGCAGCTTCTGCGCGTGCAGGCGCGGGATCACCTCATAGTGGCTGAGCACCTTGCCGTCATGCAGCAGGGCAACGGAGCAGGCTTCAGTGGCGGTATCCAGGGCCAGCAAGGTGGTCATCGGGGGTTCCAGGGGGCAAGAAAAAAGAACGGCATTATAAACAACAACGGCCCGCAAGCGGGCCGTTGTGTGCACATCCGAGCGGTGATCAGCTCAGAGCGGCCAGCACCTTGGCGGTGATGGCATCGACCGAGCCCACGCCTTCGATGTGGCTGTACTTGGGCTTGCCACCGTTGGCAGCCGACAGCTTCTGGTAGAAGTCCACCAGCGGCTTGGTCTGCTCGTGGTAGACCGACAGGCGATGACGCACGGTTTCTTCGGTGTCGTCCTTGCGCTGGATCAGCGGCTCGCCGGTCTCGTCGTCCTTGCCTTCAACCTTCGGCGGGTTGTAGACCACGTGGTACACGCGACCCGAACCTTCGTGCACGCGGCGGCCGGCGATACGCTGGACGATCTCTTCGTCGGCAACGGCGATCTCGACCACGGCATCCAGCTCGACGCCGGCGCTCACCAGGGCTTCAGCCTGGGGAATGGTGCGCGGGAAACCGTCGAACAGGAAACCCTTGGCGCAGTCGGCCTGAGCGATGCGGTCCTTGACCAGGTTGATGATCAGCTCGTCGGACACCAGCTTGCCGGCGTCCATGATCGCCTTGGCTTCCAGACCCAGCGGGGTGCCGGCCTTGACCGCGGCACGCAGCATGTCGCCGGTGGAAATCTGGGGAATACCGAACTTCTCGGTGATGAACTTTGCCTGAGTACCTTTACCGGCCCCGGGAGCTCCCAGCAGAATTACGCGCATCTTGTGCTCCTCAATTTTTTATAAGCAAATCAATGGATTCGCCACTCAGGGCCAATCCCAAGAATCGGGTGATGACCGCAAATCGGTCAAAAGGCTGCTCAAGATACACAGCGCACCCGGACCACACAAGCGGTCGAAAGTCGGAAAAAAATACTGCGTGAGGCCCGTTCGTGCCCGGGTTGCGCCCGGCGCAACCGGGGGCGAAACCGCTTCGCCCGGGTGCTCGGGGTGCGCGCCGGGCACTGGCGCGCCACCCCTGCCCCGCCCTCAACCGGTGTTGCGCAGACCTGCCGCAATACCCGCCACAGTCACCAGCAGCGCCTGTTCCAAGGGGCTGTCCAGAGCGGCTTCGCGTGCGCGCGAGCGTGCCAGCAGCTCGGCCTGCAATAGATGCAGCGGGTCCAGATAGGTGTTGCGCAGACGGATGAATTCCAGGGTGTCTGGGCTGTGCGCCAGTAGCACCGGCTGCCCCGTGAGGCCCAGCACTACCTGGCACGCCTGCGACAATAGGTCGCGCAGATGGGCACCCAAAGGTCGCAGTTGCGGTTGCACCAGACGTTCGTCGTAGAAGCGCGCGATGTCGGCGTCGGCCTTGGCCAGCACCATCTCGAGCATGTCGATGCGGGTGCGGAAGAACGGCCACTGTTCGCGCATCTCGGCCAGCAGTTCGCCCTGGCCACGGGCCAGCGCATTGTTCAGCGCCGCCTCCCAGCCCAGCCAGGCGGGCAGCATCAGGCGCGTCTGGGTCCAGCCGAAGATCCACGGGATCGCCCGCAGGCTCTCGATGCCGCCCGCGCGCCGCTTGGCCGGGCGACTGCCCAGTGGCAGGCGGCCGAGTTCCTGTTCCGGGGTGGACTGACGGAAGTACTCGACGAACTCGGGGTTGTCGCGCACCACGCCACGGTAGGCCTTCACGCCGTCGGCGGCCAGCTGGTCCATCAGTTCGCGCCAGGCCGGTTGCGGCGGCGGTGGCGGCAGCAGGGTCGCCTCCAGCACCGCAGCCAGGTACAGGTTGAGGTTCTGCTCGGCGATGTCCGGCAGGCCGAACTTGAAGCGGATCATCTCGCCCTGCTCGGTGGTACGGAAGCGCCCCGCCACCGAGCCCGGCGGCTGCGACAGGATCGCCGCATGCGCCGGGCCGCCACCACGCCCAACGGTGCCGCCGCGACCGTGGAACAGCAGCAGTTCGACCTGTTCTTCACGGCAGATGCGCACCAGGGTTTCCTGGGCACGATACTGCGCCCAGGCCGCCGCGGTGGTGCCGGCATCCTTGGCCGAATCGGAATAGCCGATCATCACCTCCTGCGGCCCGTGCAGGCTGGCGCGATAGCCCGGCAGGCCGAGCAGGCGCTCCATCACCGGGCCGGCGTTGTCCAGGTCGGCCAGGGTTTCGAACAGCGGCACCACGCGCATCGGCCGGCGCACGCCGGCTTCCTTGAGCAGCAGTTGCACGGCCAGCACGTCGGAAGCGGCGCCGGCCATCGAGATCACGTAGGAGCCCAGCGAAGCGGCAGGTGCGGCGGCCACCTCGCGGCAGGTGGCGAGCACCTCGGCGGTATCGGCCTGGGGCTTGAAGTCGCCAGGCAGCAGCGGCCGGCGGTTGCTCAGCTCCTGCTGCAGGAAACGGATACGCGCGTCTTCATCCCAGTCGGCGTAGCGCCCCAGGCCCAGGTACTCGGTGATCTCGCTGAGTGCGTCGGCGTGCCGGGCGGCGTCCTGGCGCACGTCCAGGCGCACCAGAAACAGCCCGAAGGTAACGGCCCTGCGCAGGCAGTCGAGCAGCGGGCCATCGGCGATCACGCCCATGCCGCACGCGTGCAGCGATTCGAAGCACAGCAGCAGCGGCTCGAACAGGTCGCGGTTGTCGTGCAGCACCTCGGCGGGGGCCGGCTGCGGGCTGGCCAGCGAGCTCTGGGCCCAGGCCCGCGTCACCCGCAGGCGATCACGCAGTTGCTTGAGCAGGGTGCGGTAAGGCTCGGCCGAATCACCGACCTTGGCACGCAACGCCTCGCTGGCCTGCTGCATCGAAAGTTCGGCGGCCAACGAATCGATGTCGCGCAAAAACAGGTCGGCGGCCATCCAGCGCGCCAGCAGCAGTACTTCGCGGGTGACCTTGGCGGTGACATTGGGGTTGCCGTCACGGTCGCCGCCCATCCACGAGGCGAAGCGGATCGGCGCAGCCTCCAGCGGCAGGCGCAGGCCGGTGGCCTCGTGCAGCGCCTTGTCAGCCTTGCGCAGGTGATGCGGGATGGCGTGCCAGAGCGAGTGCTCGATCACCGCGAAGCCCCATTTGGCTTCGTCCACCGGGGTCGGCCGGGTACGGCGGATCTCTTCGGTGTGCCAGGCCTCGGCGATCAGCCGTTGCAGACGCTGGCGCACCTGGTCGCGTTCGGCGGGGGTCAGGTCGCGGTGGTCCTGGGCGGCCAGTTGCGCGGCGATGGCGTCGTACTTCTGGATCAGCGTACGGCGCGCGACTTCGGTCGGGTGGGCGGTCAGCACCAGCTCGATGCTGAGCTTGCCCAGCTGGCGAGCCAGGGCGTCGTCGCTGTGCCCGGCGGCCTTGAGCCGGGCCAGCAGCTCGGGCAGCACGCGCGACTCGAACGGCGCGGGCTGGTCGGCATCACGACGGCGAATCAGCTGGTACTGCTCGGCGATGTTGGCCAGGTTGAGGAACTGGTTGAAGGCCCGCGCCACCGGCAGCAGTTCGTCTTCGGCAAGGTCGTTCAGGGTCGAACTCAGCTGCTCGGCACTGCCGCTGCGGTCGGCCTTGGCGCTGCGACGTATATCTTCGATCTTTTGCAGAAAGGCTTCGCCGTACTGCTCGCGCACGGTGTCGCCCAACAACTCGCCCAACAGGTGAACATCTTCTCGCAAGCGCACATCGATATCGGTCATCAGCCTTGCCTCCGCATCCTGGGAAAACAGCTCTGGGTCCAGAGTGCCCCGTCGAGGTTGGGCTTTCAAGCCGGGTAGGCGATGCAACCAAACTATGTGCGGTGGCGATGCTCTAACGAACACATCCACCTGTGGGAGGCCACCATGAAGATCCGTGATTTAGCCGAGCATTGGGAACACAGCGCCAAGGGCCCGTTGAGCGCCACCGGCCACGTCCTGCACCTGGACGTCGAAGCGGCGGCGCGCCTGGCGGCGCTAAGCGAAATGTACCCCAAGCGCCGGCCCGAAGAGTTGCTGGGCGAATTGCTCGGCGCGGCGCTGGAGGAGCTTGAGGCGAGCTTTCCGTATGTGAAGGGCCAGCAGGTGATCGCCACCGACGAGGAAGACAATCCGCTCTACGAAGACGTCGGCCCCACCCCTCGGTTTCTGGCGTTGTCACGCCGTTACCTGCGCGACATGAGTGAGCGCAAGGACGGGCCGGCGCACTAGTGATCCGCTGGCCGACTGCGGGCTGCGCTGTGGAGCGCCACAGCCCGCAGGCCTCTGCAACGGGACGTGCAGCCGCCTCGAGAACCCCGCATTCAAGGCCCTTTGATGGCCCGAACCACAAACCCCGTCTATACCCATACAGGCACGCGTACTACGCACGCGCTGCAAAGTTCCCCCGAAAACCTACTGACCGATCAGTCAGATAAAAACACGATAAGGCGAGACTTTTTTCTGAACTATTCAAAAAACGCTTCGGTCACAGCCAATAGCCATTACGGCAAAACCCCTAAGCTACGGGCATATCGTGTTCCCCAGGCTGACGGGCCATGCCGATGGATTGTTACGGAATTCGTTGTTCATCAGGAGTGATCCAATGGAGTTGACCACCATGAAGACCCGCACCGAAAAAACTTCCTTCACCCAACTGCGCGGGCTCAAGCTGGCTGCGCTGGCATTGGGCAGCAGCCTGGTTCTGGCCGGCTGCGCAGGCAATCCGCCAACCGAGCAGTACGCCGTAACGCAGTCAGCGGTGAACTCCGCCGTCAGCGCGGGCGGTACCGAGTTCGCGGCGGTGGAAATGAAGGCGGCTCAGGACAAGCTCAAACAAGCTGAAATCGCCATGCATGACAAGAAGTACGACGAGGCCAAGCGCCTGGCCGAACAGGCCGAATGGGACGCTCGCGTCGCCGAGCGCAAAGCCCAGGCGGCCAAGGCCGAAAAAGCGGTGCAGGACGCCAACCAGGGCGTGCAGGACCTGCGTGAGGAAGGCATGCGCAGCGTGCAGTAAGCCGCTCGCCTCACCGACCCATGCATTCGTAATCGATAAAGGATGACCCACTATGCGTAAACACGTGATGATCCCCGCCCTTCTGGCCTTGAGCGTTGGTCTGGCTGCCTGCTCCACGCCGCCTAACCCGAACCTGGAATCCGCCCGGACCAACTTCTCCGCCCTGCAGAGCAATCCGCAGGCGAGCAAGGTCGCGGCGCTGGAAACCAAGGACGCGCAAGACTGGCTGAACAAGGCCGACCAGGCCTACATGAACAAGGAAGACGAGAAGAAAGTCGACCAGCTCGCCTACCTGACCAACCAGCGCGTAGAAGTGGCCAAGCAGACCATCGCCCTGCGTGACGCCGAAAACAACCTGAAAAGCGCTGCCGCCAAACGCGCCCAGGCCCGCCTGGATGCCCGTGATGCGCAAATCAAGCAGTTGCAGAACAGCCTCAACGCCAAGCAGACCGAACGCGGCACCCTGGTGACCTTCGGCGACGTGCTGTTCGACTTCGACAAGGCCAACCTGAAAAGCAGCGCCCTGCCGAATATCACCACCCTGGCGCAGTTCCTCCAGGAAAACCCTGACCGCAAGGTGATCGTCGAGGGCTACACCGACAGCAAGGGCTCTGCCAGCTACAACCAGTCGCTGTCCGAGCGTCGCGCCAACGCGGTTCGCACCGCACTGGTACGTGCCGGCGTAGACCCATCGCGCATCGTGGCCCAGGGCTACGGCAAGGAGTTCCCGGTGGCTGACAACTCCAGCAACTCGGGCCGTGCGCAGAACCGTCGCGTGGAGGTCACCATCTCCAACGACAACCAGCCGGTAGCGCCACGCTCGGTAAGCAAAGCCTACTGACAGGCTGAGCAACCCGCAGAATCCCGCCTGTCACAGGGCGGGATTTTTTTTGCCTGCCCCTTGCGCAAATAACTACCACCGCCACCTGCCGGGCCTCTGGATCAATGCCACATTCCCCCTCCACAAGGACTGTGCACCATGCCCACTTCCAACACCGACGCGCAGGTGCGTCAATTCGATACCCTGTTCTCGCCGCTTGAAACCCAGGAGCAACCGGCCTGGCTGCAGCAGGCCAGCCCCGAGCAACGACGCCAGCTGCACCAGTACCAGGTACTGGGCCGACTGGCCCGACGGCGGGCAACGCAGGCATTCGCGCAGGTTCAGAGCCTGTACACCTACAACCTTCTGGACCTGTCTGCGAAGGACTTCGCCACCGTCACCGCACAGGTGTTCCATCGCGTGCAGCAGCGCAGGAGCCTGGACGAGGTCTACCTGACCTACCTGCAGGCCATGCTCCAGCGCCGTACGCTGCTTGACGCCAAGCAGGATGCCTACCTGGCGACCCTGCGCGAGGAATACAGCATCGCGCACATCCGGGGCCACCTGGGCAGGCAAGGCAGGCAGCTGCTCGAGTGGATCATCGGCGCCTATCCGGACGGTTCGGTGGAGTTCCCGCAACAGGGCCCGTACTTCGGCCCGGATGTAACGGTGTGCGCATCGCTCAGGCTGTTCGACGACCTGCTGGTGCCCGGCATCCTTCTGCTCGGCCCGCCGGTGGACGATGCCCCGTGCGTCGCGTACATGCCGGGCCACCCGCAGCACCCGCTGAAGCAGTACCCCTCGCGCACGCACTTCTTTTCCAACCTGCGTGGCGCGCTGGCGAGCACCGCCTTCCAGCAGTACTTTCTGCGCTTCATCCCCCTGCGTCACCAGCAGCGGGTGGTGAGCAGCTGGCAGGCCAGCGACGCGATGCTGGACCTGCCGATGGACACCAGCGCCCTGGACCAGGGGCTGCGCTGGTTCGTGCAGAAGCACATGATCGAGCGCCTGCTCGACGATGCGCGCCTGCTGATCCCGACCACACCGCAGCAGGCCGACAGCCTGAACACCCTGTGCACCCCGTTCGCCAGCGCTCTCGAAGCGCATCTGCTGATCGGCGCCGGCGCGGGCCTGTGCTGCACCGAGGAAGACGAAGGCCAGGCACCTTCGCAGTGGGTCACACCGCTGCGTGTGATCAAGCCGGCACCCGCCGACTATCGGCGCTGGCTACCCGACCTGAGCAGTTACCGCCTTGACGCCGCCAGCTCCCCGACCGGGCAACCGGATGCCATGGGGCTCTACACCCAGGGCGCGCACAAGGCGATCATGATCAACCAGGCGTTCTACCGGGTGGAGCAGGCCCCCGAGGGCCACTGGCAGATACGCCACCCCACCGACAAGGATGCCTACTGCCCGCCTCTGTACCACAACGGTGCCGGAGCCTGGCACCATCGCCACGAGCAGCCCCAGCGCTGGGAACGCCTGTCGCTGCTGCGTCGCATGGGGCCGCTCGCGGCCGGCTTCGACGATGCGCGCCTGCTGGAGCTGGGTCGCGTCAGCGGGGCTGACAATTCAAGCCTGCGCCAGATGTACCTGCGCGACCGACCCGCGCCCGCGCTGCTGGTGCATGTGCTGCAGCGGGCACGCATTCAGGACCAGGTAACGCGCAGCATGGCCCTGATCGCCCAGGGGCTGGCGGTACCCGCAATCGATGATGTGCCCCAGCTGCAGGCCTTCTACCAGGCCGTGGCCGTCTATCTGGGCAAGGAACCGGCATCGAGGCGAACCCGTCGCAGCGGCGATTCGACCCCTCCCCCCGGCGACACCGCCACTCCCTGCACCACTGGCTGCAACCCGCCGCCGGCCGACCTGTACGATGCCTGGTCACCTCGGCTCAATCGGGCGATCGCCTTGCACCGCTTCGAACTGGCACAACTGGATACCGATCATGCGGTGCTGGAGCTCCAGCAACGCTATCCGAACCTGCCACTGAGTGTCGCGCAACGACTGCTGGACGAAAACCGCCAGCGCATCTATGCCCCGCTGCAGGCGACCCCGCCGCTGCCCCTGCCTCTGGACGTGGCCGAGCAGGCGCGTGCCCTCGACCATGACGCGCGCCTGAGCAATGCCCTGGAGGGCTTTACCCAGCCGGCCTCGATCAACCAGGACACCTTCATCCTGGCCGTGCGCCTGCTCGAACACCTGGACCACTGGCCGGCCGGTACCGCGCTGCTGCTGCGCAGCGGCGCACGGTTCGGCACCCCGCTTGCAGCGTTGGGCCAGACCGATGTCGATACCACCTCGGTGTACCTGGATGAAGACGAGGGCTGGCACGCAATCAGCGCGACCCAGGTGCTGCTGGCCCAGGACACCAGCGAGTTCGGGTTCTACCGCGCATTGCTGCATGCACTGGGCGAGTCGCGCAGCGCGCGGCTGGGCTTCGGACTCAACGAGCCGCAGCGCCTGCACCAGCGCCTGATGGAGATGGCGCTGGCGCGCCCTACCCGCGCCCGCCTGCTGCTGGGCCTGCCGGTGCAAAGAAGCTGGTTGACCACCACCGCCAATGCCCCGGCCCAACGCAGCCCCAGCCGTGGCGAGCAGAACATGTTCAACCGCGAACCACTGCATACCCGCCTCGAACGCCTGATCAGCCACCATCGGCTGCCCATTGCGCGCCGCTACGTCAATGCCTACATCGCCCACCTGCTCAGCCAGAACCAGCCCATCGGCGCGCACGTGACGCAGTTGGAACAGGAGCGCCTGCAACTCGATGGCAGCCTGGACCGGTGGGTCGAGCAAAGTGCCGATGCCACTGCCCACGCCGAGCGCACAGAGGTGGCGCAGCAGCTGGTGCGGGCCTGGGAATGTCGCATTCTGCGCCGGCGGGACGAGGTTCGCATCGACAGCCAGCAGGCGTTGCCACCGTTGTCGGTGACGTTGCCGGCAGTGGTGGCGCTGAGGGTCCTGGATACACCGCGCATCGACGGCCTGGCAGCCTTCGTGCAGCGCTTTCCGAACCTGCACAGGCTGGAACTGGTCAACCTGCCCCTGACCGAGCTGCCGCAAGGTCTGGAGAACCTGCACCGGCTCAGCCACCTGAACCTGTCGCGTACCCGGCTGACCCCGACCCGCCTGGCCGAACTGGGCACCCTGAGCGGCTTGCAGACCCTGATCCTGAACGACATCGACGTGCCCGACTTCAGCTGGACGGCCCAGCACATGACCCGTCTGCTGACCCGCGACTCGCTGCGCATTCTGACCCTGCAGGGCTCGAGCGCGCGCTTCGAACAGGGCGTTTTCGCCGCACTGCAGCAGGCAACGCACCTGCACACCCTGAACCTGGCGCAGAACCTCATCAGCTTGAGCGAACAGGACATCATCGATCTGGGTGGCCTGCAGCGCCTGGTCAGCCTCGACCTGTCCGCCAACCCGCTTTCACGCATGCCGGACGTGACCCGCCTGCAGGCCCTGGAAGAGCTCGACCTGTCGTACCTGGCCTCGCCCGTCGACCAGTGGCCCACGGGCCTTGAGCGGCTGCCCCGGGTGCACAACGCCGACCTGCGCGGGCTGGCCATTGCCAGCGTGCCCGAAGGGGCCGGCCTTGTACGCGGCCTGCGCATGGCATACGAGTACCTGCCCGAATCACAGCACCAGCGGTTCGAGGACGACATGATCGCCACGGGCAACACGCTGCAGGACTCCGATGCATCCAGCGCCGGGAGCTCCGACTCGCAGGGCTCCACCGACGTCGAACCGGCCTCGGTGCGCCACGCCACGGCACTGCGCGACGCACCGCGCCTGTTCGAAGGCATGTCCGCTGACGATCAGGCACGGGCCCGGCAATTGCTCGAAGACAACGGCTCGGCGGTGATCGAGTTCTTCGCCTTGCTGCTGCGCCAGGACCGTCTGCACGCCTTGCCGCCAAGGCACACGGCAATGCGCACGCGAATCCAGGCATTGATCCGGGGGGCTTTCGGCCAGGACCTGCGCAGAACCCTGTATGAGGTGGCGCTCGAGGCAGTGAGTTGCATCGACCGCGATGCGGTGGTGTTCTCGCAACTGGAAAACCTGCTGCACGCCGACCTGGCGCTGGCCAGCGTGGGCGATGCGGCAGCCGAGGGCGAACTGATCGACATGGCGATCAGCCATTGGCGCGCACTGCGCCTGCGCGAGCATGTCAGCGCCAACCTGCCGGGCTGGGAACGGCTAGGGCACCAGATCGACTACAGCGAAATCGAACTGCACTTCAGGATCGCGTTGACCACGCGCCTGGGGCTGCGCGACCAGCCGGCCACCCAGGCCTTCACCGGTTACACCCGCTGGGTTACCCCGGCAATGCTCGATGAAGCCTGCGAGGCCGTGTTGCGCTCCCAGATGAGCCAGTTGCCCGACTACCTCTATGGGCAGGCCTACTGGCAGCGCTACCTGGATTTTGCCGCGTCACCGCAACTGGAGCAGGTCAACCGCTGGCGGGATCGAATCAGCGAATACCTGGACGCCGTCAGCAACGAAGAACTGCCGCCGCCCTTGAGCGAGGATGAACAGGCGCGCCTGCGCGACATCCTGCACCTGAGTGGTCGGCTGGGCCTGCACGAAGCGCTGCCGGACATGCTGTCGCTCAACAGCAGCGAATACCGCGCGGCCTACCAGGCCTTGATGAAACGGGTCGAACAGGCCCGCATGGAACTGACCAGGACCATTCTGCGCGAGCCGCGCCCGGGCCCTTCGTCACGTAGCTGACGCGTGCCCGGTACGCCGCAGGTATTCACGCGGCGTACCGGGAACCGCTTACTGCTGGACCTGCTGGGGCGTCTCCTGCCCCATGCAGCGCACCGCCTGCTTGCGGTTGTCCACCAGCACGCCGGTCAGGCCCTTCTGTTCGGTGTCGAACAGCACCAGCACGCCATCGATGCACTGCGCCACCTGCGCCGCCGGCTTGAGCGAGATCTTGTAGTCCTCCCCCGGCACCGTCTTGAGCATGGTGTAGTCGGCCAGCAACAGTGCATCCTGGGGCTTGGCGAAATGCAGGTAGCCGTAGTACCAGAGCACGCCCACCGTACCGATGATGCTGCAGATACCGGTAATGATCAGCGGGATGGCGTTGCGTTCTTCACTCATTGCGACTTCTCGTCAGGGTAATTGGGGACTTCGGCCAAGCGCCGCAGCCCGTTGAAATGCTCGGGGTCATCCAGAAAGCGCAGCATCACCTGGCGCCAGGTCTTGTCGGCGAAGGTCTGCACATGCCCGCCACGGGTCAGTTGTAGAACCCGCGGTGGCGGCGCGGCGCGGTACAGCGCCAGGCCGTTGGCCAACGGCACGATCGGGTCGTCGATGCTGTGGAAGAACAGCTTGGGCGGTGTGCTCAGCTGGTCGATCGACCCGATGGCGCTGTCGCCATCGGGTACCAGCCACGACAACGGCACCTGGAACGGCCAGGTCAGCCAGGAAGTGCTCAGGGCAAACTGGCCCACCTTGCGGTAGCTGGCCGGCACCCCGTCGAACACCAGGGCCTTGAAGCGCTGGCGCTGCTCGGGATGCTGCGCCAGGTAGTGAATGCCCATCGCCCCGCCCAGGCTCTGCCCCAGCAGCACCAGCGGCTTGCCCTGCACTTCGGGAGCCTGCTGCAACCAGTCCAGAGCCGCGGCGATGTCCTGGTACACCGCCGGCAGGGTCGGTTCGCCCTGGGACACCCCGTACCCCCGGTAGTCCACCAGCAGCACCTGGTAGCCCTGCTCGGGCAGCCACCAGCTGGCGCCCAGATGCCAGGCCAGGTTGCCGCCATTGCCATGCAGGTGCAGTACCGTGCCCTTGACCGGCACCCCGGCCTTGGCCGGCAACCACCAGCCGTGCAGGCGCGTGCCGTCCTCGGTGGTCAGGCTCACGTCGCGGTAGGCCAGCCCGGCCTTCTCGGGCGTGAACGGCAGGCCACGCTCGGGGTAGAACAACAGCGAACTGCAGCCGGCCAGGCTCAGCAGCGCGGCCAGCAGCCCGACCCGCCAGTGCTCAGAGAATGTTCGAATAATCGGCTTCAATCCGGTCCAGGCTCAGGTGGTTGAGGAAGTTGGAAAAACACATCCAGGCCGACAGCGCGTTCAGGTCGCGGAACTGCTCGGGCAGGTACTTGGGTGGCTCCACCAGGCCTTCATCGACCAGTTGGCGCAGGGTGCGCATGTCTTCCAGGGTGGTCTTGCCGCAGAACAGCAACGGAATCTGCTCCAGCTTGCCCTTGCGCACGGCCAACTGAATGTAGTTGTAAACCATGATGAAGCCCTTGAGGTAGGACAAGTCCTTGGTGAATGGCAGGCCATTGGGCACCGAGCCGCGGAACACGCGGCTGGCATTGCCATAGCTTTCGGCCATTTCAAACCCCTGGGCACGGAAGAACTCGTACACCTGCATGAAGTCCGCCCCCTCCTCGACCATGTGGATGGCGCGGGTGCGGTTGGTGAGCTTGCGCAGGCGGCTGGGGTAGGAGGCAAAGGCGATCACTTCCATCAGGATCGCCAGGCCTTCCTGGGTCACCGTCGACGAGGGCGGGCCCTTGGCCAGGAAGGTGCAGATCGGCTGGTTGAGGCCGTTGAGCGTGGTGCCCACGTGCACCAGCCCTTCATGCACCTCCAGCGCGCGCACGTCGCGGCTGTTGAACATCGCGTCGCTGCGGATCTTGATATAGTCGGCGCCCGCCGCCGCGTCGGCGACGATACCGTCGGACTCGAACACGCGGATGGTTTCCTCGGCCTCGCCGAACACCTTGTTCAGGCGGCCCTGGAGCAGCTCCACGGCCTGCTTGGCGGTGAGGTCCTTGGGTTCGTCCTTGAGGTCGCCGCGCCCGTCGATGTTGTTCAGGTAGTCCGAGAGCATCAGGCCCAGGTCGGCCAGGGTCGGGTCGCCGGCATGGAAGGCGTCGGAGGCGGCGCCGTAAAGCTCCTGGGAAATCAGGCCGAAGTCTTCGGTGCCGCGCGCCTCGAGCATGCGCACCACCATGCGGTATTCCTTGCACATGCGCCGCATGATCTGCCCGACCGGGTTGAACTGGCCGAGCTGGCGGGTGATGTCGCGCTCGATGTTCTGGAACTCGAGCTTCACCGCGCTGGAGTCGAACGACAAGGGCCTGCCCTGATAGTAGGCGCGGTCCACGGCCGGCATTTCCCGGCCCTTGGCCTTGAGGAAACCCTGGCGAATGCTGTCGTCCCATTTCACCGCATCGAGTACGCGAATGGGGGTTTGCGCCAGGACAATGCGATCAGACAGGGTGCGTATCGTCTGCTGGTACTCGTCCACCCGAAACTCCTTGTGTTGGCCAGCCTACTTGCCGGCCCGCTGAAAACGTGCGACTTCGATGAACAGGTCGGAGTTGGCCGGGTCGTCCAGGTAGGCCAGCACCCGCGCCGCCGGGCTGTCGATGAGCACGCCCTGGCCGTTTTCCTCCGGTATCTCGATGGCGCGACCGCTCAGTTCCTTGTTCTTCAGGGCCTGGTTGATCTGCTCGACATCCAGGTTGTAGATCACCAGTTGCTTGTTGTCGATCACCTCGAACCCGCCGATCAGGAAGTTGCCCCCCAGGCGCTTGGGCACGGCGGCCGAGAGGTACCAGCGGTTGCCATGGCGGGCCACGGTGAAGGCGTAGGTTTCAGGCTTCTTGCCCTTGGCGGTGGCCACCGCCTTGTAGGCGTTGTCGCCCCTGCGGCTGATCTGCAACGTCAGCGGCTCGCCCCAGGCGTCCTTGCTGGTCCATTTGCCGAGCAGGGCCTTGGGCGCCGGCTGGTTGGTCGGGATCGGCTCGTTGAACGTCACCAGGCAACCACTCAACAGCACAAACGACAGGGCCAACAGCACACGCCAGGCTTTCATCCGATACTCCTTGAATTAGGTAGAGCCTCAGGCCGATGCCAGCACCAGATGCAGGTATCGGGTAAGGATAGCGAGCATCTGCGCTTCGGCCTGGGGTTGTGCAGCATCGAGCAGGCCCTGATATTCCATCTGCTCGATGATGGCCGTCAACACTATGGCATCTTGCTGTGGCTGGCGCGAACCCACCACCTGCAACAGCTGGCAGGTGCCGCGCAGCAGGATCTGCGCATGCAGGCGCACCAGTTCGGCCAGCCGCGGGCACAGCAGCGCTTCCTGGCGAAACGCCTGCTCGGCCATCAGAAAGTCGCGGCGGTTGTGCAACTGGCGCTGCACGTACTCGGCGCCCATCTTCGCCACTTCGTCGGCCAGCTGCGCGCGGGCGCCGGGGCTGCCGTCGCCCTTGGCGATCAGCTGGCGCAACAGCACCTCGGTGTTTTCCCACAGCTTGGCCATGTAGGCCGCGCTGCGTTCGACATACTGGGCGAAGGTGTCGGTGAGCAGGTCTTCGATGTCCTTGAAATAGTAGGTGGTGGCCGACAGCGGCACACCGGCCTCGGCGGCCACCGCACGGTGGCGCACGCCGCGCACGCCATCGCGCACGATGATGCGCATGGCCGCGTCGAGGATCTGCTGACGGCGCTGCTCGCTGCCCTGGCGGCTGGCCTTGCGCCCCTGGTACTGAACACTTTCGGCTACCGCTGTGGCCACGCCAGCAGCACCTTGTTGAGCCATTGCAGTCGTCACTGGGGTCTACCTCGTTGAATGCTGACTGATCGATCAGCTTGTCGCAGACATGAAAAAGCCGCCCCTAGAGGCGGCTTGTTCAAGACACTCAGGCCTGCGGGCGCATGTGCGGGAACAGGATCACGTCGCGGATCGACGGCGAGTTGGTCAGCAGCATCACCAGGCGGTCGATACCGATGCCCTCACCGGCAGTGGGCGGCATGCCGTACTCCAGGGCGCGCACGAAGTCGGCATCGTAGTGCATGGCCTCGTCGTCGCCGGCGTCCTTGTCGGCCACCTGGGCCATGAAGCGCTCGGCCTGGTCCTCGGCATCGTTGAGCTCGGAGTAGGCGTTGGCGATCTCGCGGCCGCCGATGAACAGTTCGAAGCGGTCGGTGACGTTCGGGTTCTGGTCATTGCGACGGGCCAGCGGCGACACTTCGAACGGGTACTGGGTGATGAAGTGCGGCTGCTCCAGCTTGTGCTCGACCAGCTCTTCGAAAATCATCACCTGCAGCTTGCCCAGGCCTTCGAAGCCCAGCACCTTGGCGCCGGCCTGCTTGGCGATGGCGCGGGCCTTGTCGATGTCGTTGAGGTCGTCGGCGGTCAGCTCGGGGTTGTACTTGAGGATCGAGTCGAACACCGACAGGCGCACGAACGGCTCGCCGAAGTGGAACACCTTGTCGCCGTACGGCACGTCGGTGCTGCCCAGCACCAGCTGCGCCAGCTCGCGGAACAGCTCTTCGGTGAGGTCCATGTTGTCTTCGTAGTCGGCGTAGGCCTGGTAGAACTCGAGCATGGTGAACTCGGGGTTGTGCCGGGTCGAGACGCCTTCGTTACGGAAGTTGCGGTTGATCTCGAAGACCTTCTCGAAACCACCGACCACCAGACGCTTGAGGTACAGCTCCGGCGCGATGCGCAGGAACATCGGCATGTCCAGCGCGTTGTGGTGGGTTTCGAACGGCTTGGCCGCAGCGCCACCGGGGATGGTCTGCAGCATCGGCGTTTCCACTTCCAGGAAGTCGCGCTGGATGAGGAAGTTGCGAATATGGTTGATGACCTGCGAGCGCACACGGAAGGTGTGGCGGGTTTCCTCGTTGACCATCAGGTCGACGTAGCGCTGGCGATAGCGCTGCTCGGTGTCGGTCAGGCCGTGGTGCTTGTCCGGCAGCGGGCGCAGCGACTTGGTCAGCAGGCGCACGTTGGTCATCTCGACGTACAGGTCGCCCTTGCCCGAACGGGCCAGGGTGCCTTCGGCGCTGATGATGTCGCCCAGGTCCCAGGTCTTGACCGCTGCCAGGGTTTCCTCGGGCAGGGTCTTGCGGTTGACGTAGACCTGGATGCGCCCGGTCATGTCCTGGATCACCATGAACGAGCCACGGTTGAGCATGATGCGACCGGCAACCTTGACCGGGATCGCTGCAGCTTCCAGCTCTTCCTTGGTCTTGTCGACATACTGTTTCTGCAGGTCGTTGCAGTAGCTGTCACGGCGGAAGTCGTTGGGGAAGGCGTTGCCCTTGGCGCGCTCTGCGGCAAGCTTTTCCTTGCGCAGGGCAATCAGGGTGTTTTCTTCCTGTTGCAGGTCTTGCGGGTCGAGTTTGAGGTCGCTCATGTGGTCACATTTTCCATCAGGGGTTCATTGCCCCCGCCCGCAGGCGAGGGTCTTGTAGCGGGTCGCGAAACTTACAGCCCCTGCTTGAGGCTGGCTTCCAGGTACTCGTCGATATCGCCGTCGAGCACCTTGTCGCAGTCGCTGCGTTCGACGTTGGTGCGCAGATCCTTGATCCGCGAGGCGTCGAGCACGTACGAACGGATCTGGTGACCCCAGCCGATGTCCGACTTGCTGTCTTCCAGGGCCTGCGACGCGGCGTTGCGCTTCTGCATCTCCAGTTCGTACAACTTGGCCCGCAGCATCTTCATGGCGGTGTCCTTGTTGGCGTGCTGGGAACGTTCGTTCTGGCAGCTGACCACGGTGTTGGTCGGCACGTGGGTGATACGCACCGCCGAGTCGGTGGTGTTCACGTGCTGGCCGCCGGCACCCGAGGAGCGGTAGGTGTCGATACGCAGGTCGGACGGGTTGATCTCGATTTCGACCTTGTCGTCGATCTCGGGGGACACGAACACCGCCGAGAACGAAGTATGGCGGCGTGCGCCGGAGTCGAACGGGCTCTTGCGCACCAGACGGTGCACACCGATCTCGGTGCGCAGCCAGCCAAAGGCGTACTCGCCCTTGATGTGCACGGTGGCGCCCTTGATGCCGGCCACGTCGCCTTCGGACAGTTCCATGATGGTGGCGTCGAAACCACGCTTGGACGCCCAGCGCAGGTACATGCGCAGCAGGATGTTGGCCCAGTCCTGGGCCTCGGTGCCGCCGGAACCGGCCTGGATGTCCAAGTAGGCGTTGTTCATGTCCATCTCGCCGCTGAACATGCGACGGAATTCAAGCTGGGCCAGGGAGTCTTCCAGGCCCTGGAGCACTTCGACGACGTCATTGACGGCGCCTTCGTCGTTCTCCTCGACAGCCATGTCGAGCAGCTCGCGGGCGTCGACCAGGCCGCCGGACAGTTCGTCCAGGGTGTCGACGATCTGCGCCAGCATGGCGCGTTCGCGGCCCAGTTCCTGGGCGTACTCGGGCTTGTTCCAGACGTTCGGGTCTTCGAGCTCGCGGTTGACTTCGATCAGGCGGTCATGCTTGTGATCGTAGTCAAAGATACCCCCGAATGGATTCGGAGCGCTCGGTCAGGTCCTTGATGGTGTTCAGGATCGGTTGGATTTCCATGGGCGGGCAGCTCTCGTGCGTATTCTGTGAAAAGCCGGAGAGTATAAACGAGTCTGCAGGTGCGCGGCAGCCCGTCGGGCGGCCTTTGGAGAAGCCGGCGCCTGATCGCGTCAAGCCGCCCACAAGGGCGGCACGATGCCCGTGGGAGCGGGCTTGACCCGCGATGGCGGTCTGTCAGGCCACCCCGACCTGGTTGCGCCCGCCATTCTTGGCCTGGTACAGGCCCTTGTCCGCCGCCGAGATCAACTGTCGGCAATGGCTGCCGACTGCCGGCGTGTGGGTGGCCAGGCCGATGCTGATGGTCAGCACGCTGCCCGCCTGCGGCATGTTGTGCGCGATGGCCAGGCCCACCACGGTCTGGCGCAGCTTCTCGGCCACCAGCCGCGCCCCGCCCGGCGAAGTGTTGGGCAGCACCAGGGCGAATTCCTCGCCACCGTAGCGTGCCGGCAGGTCGCTGGGCCGGCTGCACGAGGCACGAATCGCCTCGGCCACCTGGCGCAGCGCCTCGTCCCCGGCCAGGTGGCCGAACGAGTCGTTGAAGGCCTTGAAATAGTCGACGTCGATCATCAGCAACGACAGCTGCGACTGGTCACGCATGGCCCGGCGCCATTCCAGTTCCAGGTACTCGTCGAAATGCCGGCGGTTGGACAGCCCCGTCAGGCCGTCGGAGTTCATCAGCCGCTGCAGCACCAGGTTGGTGTCCAGCAACTGCTGCTGGCTGACCCTCAACGCCCGATAGGCTTCGTCACGCTGCAGCAGGGTGAGGTAGGAGCGCGAGTGGTACAGGATGCGCGCGACCAGCTCGATGTTGTCGGGCAGCTTGACCAGGTAGTCGTTGGCCCCGGCGGCGAACGCGGCGCTCTTGACCAGCGCGTCTTCCTTGGACGACAGCACGATGATCGGGATGTCCTGGGTGGCCGGGTTGCTGCGGTACTCGCGCACCAGGCTCAGGCCATCGAGGCCGGGCATGACCAGGTCCTGCAGGATCACCGTGGGCTTGATACGGATCGCCTGCGCGACGGCCTGATGCGGGTCGGCGCAGAAGTGGAAGTCGATGTTGGCCTCGTTGGCCAGGCCGCGACGCACGGCTTCGCCGATCATCGCCTGGTCGTCGACCAGCAGCACCATCGCCGAGTTTTCATTGGTGGTCGGGAACCCCACGAGCGGTAGATCATTCATGCGCGCCCTGCTCCCTGGCGAACGACCGGTTTGGTTCATTACACATCGTCATTTCGAAAAAATCTCCATCAGGCGCGGCGCAATGCGCTCCAGCGCACGTATCTCGACGGCGGCATCGATGGCCGCAGCCGCCTTGGGCATGCCGTAGACCGCACTGCTCTGCTGGTCCTGGGCGATGGTCAGAAAGCCCTGCTCGCGCATCAGCTTGAGCCCCTGTGCGCCATCGCGGCCCATGCCGGTCAGCAGTACGCCCACCGCATCGCCCTGCCAGAAGCGCGCCACGCTCTCGAAGAACACATCGATCGAAGGGCGGTAGATCGCGTTGACCGGTTCGGCGGTGTAGGCCAGGGTGCCGTCCTTCAACAGGCGGATATGGTGGTTGGTGCCGGCCAGCAGCACCTGCCCGGGCTGGGGTGCTTCGCCCTCGCGGGCCAGGCGTACCGGCAGGCCGGAGGCGCTGCTCAGCCACTCGGCCATGCCGGCGGCGAACACCTGGTCGACGTGCTGGACCAGCACGATGGCCGCGTTGAAATCCTGCTCCAGGCTCTTGAGCAGCACCTCAAGCGCCGCCGGGCCACCGGCCGAGGAACCGATCGCCACCAGGCGCTGACGTTGTGCCCCCTGGCGCTGCGGGGCTGCCACTGCCCGCACGCGGTTGCTGCCGTGCTGGCCGATCAGCCAGCTGATATTGAGGATCTTGCGCAACAGCGGCGCGGCCGCCTCACGCGGGTTGCCGGCGCCTACCGCCGGGGTGTCGACCACGTCCAGGGCGCCGTGGCCCATGGCCTCGAACACGCGGTGCACGTTCTGCTGGCGGTCGACCGTGACAATCACGATGGCGCAAGGGGTCCGGGCCATGATCTGGCGCGTGGCCTCCACGCCGTCCATGACGGGCATGATCAGGTCCATCAGGATCAGGTCGGGGGTGTGCTCGGCGCAGCGCTGCACCGCCTCGGCGCCATTGCCGGCCACCCAGATCACCTCGTGCTGCGGCTCGAACGCCAATGCCCGGCGCAGGGCCTCCACGGCCAGGGGCATGTCGTTGACGATGGCGATCTTCATCCCTGGGCTCCCCCGATAAGCTCCACCACGGCTTCCAGCAAGGCATCATCATGAAAACTTGCCTTGGCCAAATAGTAGTCGGCCCCGGCGTCCAGTCCACGACGACGATCTTCCTCGCGGTCCTTGTACGACACCACCATCACCGGCAACGACTGCAACCGGCTGTCGCGGCGCAGCAGGGTGACCAGTTCGATGCCGTCCATGCGCGGCATGTCGATGTCGGTGATCAGCAGGTCGAAATCCTCGCTGCGCAAGGCGTTCCAGCCGTCCATGCCGTCCACCGCGACGGCCACTTCGTAACCGCGGTTGGTCAGCAGCTTGCGCTGCAACTCGCGCACGGTCAACGAGTCATCCACCACCAGCACGCGCTTGCGCGTCGCTTCGCGGGCGGCGCGCTGGCCGCGCTCGATACGTTCCAGGCGGCCGGTGCTGAGCAGCTTCTCGACCGAGCGCAGCAGGTCCTCGACGTCCACGATCAGCACCACCGAGCCGTCATCGAGCAGGGCCCCGGCCGAGATGTCCTGCACCTTGCCCAGCCGCGCGTCCAGCGGCATCACCACCAGCACGCGCTCGCCGATCAGACGCTCGACGGCCACGCCATACAGGGTGTCGCGCTCACGGATGACCACCACCTTGATGGCCTGTTCCGCCGCCTGGCTGGGCGGCCGGTTGAGCAACTGGGAGGCGGCCACCAGGCCGATGTGCCGGCCTTCATGCCAGAAATGCTGGCGCCCCTCGATCTGCACGATGGCCTCGGCGGGCAGGTCCAGGGTGCGTTCGATATGCGCCAGCGGGAAGGCGTAGGCCTCGCCCCCCACCTCGACCACCAGGCTGCGCACCACCGACAGGGTCAGCGGCACCTCCAGGTGAAAGCGGCTGCCCTGCCCGCTGTGCTGGCTGAGGTCGATGAAGCCGCGCAACTGGCGCACGCTGTGCTGCACCGCATCGAGCCCCACGCCGCGCCCGGAAACCTCGGTGACCTTGTCGCGCAGGCTGAACCCCGGCAGGAACAGGAACGTCAGCAGTTCGGCTTCGCTCATCTGCGCCACGGTGTCGGCCGGCGACAACTGGCGCTCGACGATGCTGTGGCGCAGGCGTTGCAGGTCGACGCCGCCACCGTCATCGCTCAGTTCCAATACCAGCAGGCCGGCCTGGTGCGAGGCGCGCAGGCGGATCAGGCCCTCGGCCGGCTTGCCTGCCAGCAGGCGTTGCTCGGGCAGTTCGATACCGTGGTCCACGGCGTTGCGCAGAAGGTGGGTGAGCGGCGCCTCGAGTTTTTCCAGCACGTCACGGTCGACCTGGGTCTTTTCGCCCTCGATCTCCAGACGCACCTGCTTGCCCAGCGACCGCCCCAGGTCGCGAACCATGCGGCTCTGCCCGTTGAGCACGTCGGCGAACGGGCGCATGCGGCAGGCCAGCGCGGTGTCGTACAGCAGTTGCGCGCGCTGGCTGGCCTGCCAGCCGAACTCGTCCAGGTCGGCGGCCTGCTGCTGCAGCATCTCGCGGGTTTCGCCGAGCAGGCGCTGGGCCTGCGCCCGCGCTTCCTGCACCTCCGGTCGCTGGCCGCCGGTGTCCAGCTCGGCCTTGAGCGTATCGAGGGCGCGAATGCTCTGGCCGTGCATGCGCTTGAGGCGCTGCAGGGTGGCCAGGTAGGGCTTCAGGCGCTGGGTTTCGACCAGCGACTTGCTGGACAGGTCGAGCAGGCTGTTCAGGCGCTCGGCCGTGACCCGCAGCACCCGCTCGCCGCCTTCGCTGCGCTTGCCCGGCGCAAGGGCCACGGGCTCGGCAGACGCCTCCGGTTGCGCGAGCGCCTCAGGCTCGGGCGCCGGGGGCACCAGCTGCGGCGCAGCCGGTGCGGGTTCAGGATTCTGCGTCGGCTCGGGCGCGTCGCCGATTGCCGGCCCCGTCGCCATCAGCGCACTGGCCGGATCGAGCAGCACGGCCATCTGCACCACGAAGGCCTGGACCGCCGCCTCGGTGGCCGCACCGCCCAGGGTGGCGATGCGCATCAGCAGGTCGGTGCCCTGCAGCAGCGCATCGATGTGCTCGGGGCGCAGGCGCAGGCGGCCTTCCTGGGCCTCGACCAGGCAGTCTTCCATCACGTGGGCGACGCTGACCCCGGCGTCGATCCCCACGATGCGCGCCGCGCCCTTGAGCGAGTGGGCGGCGCGCATGCAGGCCTCGAGCTGGTCACTCTGGGTAGGGTTGCGTTCCAGGGCCAGCAGGCCGGCGCTGAGCACCTGGGTCTGCGCCTCGGCCTCCAGGCTGAACAGCTCGAGCAGCGAAGCGTCGCGCATTTGCTCTGGGGTCATGACAGGCTCCGGTTCACGGCAGACAACAGCTGTTCTTCATCCAGCACCCGCACGCTGCGACCGCGCCATTGCAATACCGCTTCGGTGAAGCGTGCATCGGTGGCGGTGTCGCTGGCCGGCTGCCCGGGGTCGAGGGCATGGATACCGTCCACTTCGTCCACCGGCAGCACCACGGCGCCGCCGCTGGCACCCAGGATCAGCATGCGTGGCATGACCCGCGCCGACACCGCTACCGGGCTGCCAGGCTCGAGCCCCAGCAGGTCGCCCAGCGACAGGCACGGCACCAGCGCACCGCGCACATTGGCCACCCCCTGCAGCACCCGCGAGCGCTGGTGCGGCAAGGAGTGCACCGGCTGCAGCGGCGCCACCTCGACCAGGCAGCGGGTCGCCAGGGCCAGCCATTCCTCGCCCAGGCGAAACAGCAACAGCGAGCGCCCGACACTCACCGGTGCCTGCACATGCGTCTGCGCATGGGCGTCCTGGGCCAGCGCATAGCGGTCCAGCAGGCGCGTGGCCGCTGCCGCGTACACCTGGCAGTTGCGACAGTGAATATGCTCGGCCAGCAACGGGCAGCTCTTGTCGCCGTGCACACCGATACGGTTCCAGCAATCGTCGATGGCCTCGACCGTGGCGGCCATCACGCCCAGCTCTGCCTGGCCGCTCATCGTTCAGGCTCCCGCTCGCTGCGCTCTCGGCGCGCCGCACGCTCCTGCAGGCGCCGGGCGCCCACCTCATCGCCCTGGGACGCCAGCAGCGCCGCCAGGTGCGCCAGGGCCTCGGGGTGCTGGGGTTGCAGGTACAGCACCTTGCGGTAGTGGCTCACGGCCTGGGCCGCATCGCCGGCGGTATCGCTGAGCAGGCCCAGCCAGTAATACACCTGCGCATCCGGTGCATGCTGCTGCAGATAGCGTTCGCAGGCCGCGCGTGCCTCGTCGCTGCGGCCCTCGTTGGCCAGCGTGGCGATCTGCGCCAGCAGCTGTTCGGCGCCGGGCTTGCCGGCGGCTGGGGGCGCAACCCGGGCAGGCTGCGGTGCCGGGGCTGGCGCACGGCGCGCCAACGGCGCAGGCGCCCGCCGTGGACTGGGTGCAGGCATCGGGGGCGGCGGCGAAAGCACTGGGGGCGGCTCCTGCGGGATATGCCGTACATAGGCGAACGACTGCGCGATACCCAGCGGGCGCATGCCCATGCGTGCCAGCAGGCTGCCTTCGGCCGGGCCGATGAACAGTACGCCGTCTTCATGGGTGAGGCTTTTCAGTACGTCGAACACCCGTTGCTGGGTGGGTACATCGAAATAGATCAGCAGGTTGCGGCAGAAGACGAAGTCGTAGCTGCCCCTGCGGGTGCGCAGCGCCGGGTCGAGCACGTTGCCCACCTGCAGCTCGACCTGCTGGCGAACCCGCTCGTCGAGGCGATGGCCCTGCTCCACCTCGCTGAAGTGGCGCTGGCGGAAGGCGATGTCACTGCCGCGAAAGGAGTTGCGGCCATACACCGCCTGTTCGGCGCGGGCGATCGAGTTGGGGCTGATGTCGATGCCGTCGACGCGAAACCCGGGGCCGGCGATACCGGCATCGAGCAGGGCCATGGCAATCGAATAGGGCTCTTCACCGGTCGAACACGGCAGGCTGAGCACCCGCAGCGGCCGGGTGCCATTGAGCTCGGCCAGGCGCCTGAGGGCAAGCCCGGCCAACGCGCTGAACGACTCGGGATAACGGAAGAACCAGGTTTCAGGCACGATCACCGCTTCGATCAGCGCCTGCTGCTCCGGGGTCGACTGCTGCAGGCGCACCCAGTAGTCGTCCAGGTCGCGGGCCTGCAGGGCAGCACAGCGCTGGCGCAGGGCCCGCTCGACCATCGGCGCGCCAACCGAGGCGACATCCAGGCCGATACGCTCTTGCAAGAATCGAAAGAACCGCTGCTCGTCGCTCATGGCTGCACCTCCACGGGCGGGTACAGCAAGGCGCGGGCCTGGTCGGTCAGCAGGTCCTGGACGCTGATGCGTTGCATCAGGCCCTGGGCATCTTCGCGCACCGGCCCCAGGTAGGGGGCCTGGTGGTTGTCGACGCCATAGGGACGAAACTCGTCGGGGTGGCAACGCAGGGTGTCGCTGGCCTGCTGCAGGATCAGGCCCAGCAACTGCGGCTCGGCCTGCGCCTGGCCCCGGTAGTGCACCAGCACCAGCCGGGTGCTGGTACGCAGCGGCGCCGGGGTGCCGAACCCCAGGTCGCCCACGTCGATCACCGGCACCAGCGCACCGCGATGCGCCAGCACCCCCGCCACCCAGCGCGGGGTGTGGGCGATGGGCTTGAGTGGCAGGCGCGGCAGCACCTCCACTACCTCATGGGTGTCCAGGGCAAAGCGCTGCTCGCCGATACGAAATACCAGGAACAGGCGCCCTGGCGTAGGCACCGAAGTGTCGCGGCGTGACTGAAGGTCGCTCATCGGGGCTTCAGACTTTGAACCGCGACACACCACCACGAAGGCCGACCGCTACCTGGCTCAGCTCGTCGATGGCGAAACTGGCCTGGCGCAGCGACTCCACGGTCTGGCTGCTGGCATCGCCCAGCTGCGCCAGTGCATGGTTGATCTGCTCGGCACCGGTGGCCTGGGCCTGCATGCCTTCGTTGACCATCAGCACCCGTGGCGCCAGCGCCTGCACCTGGTGGATGATCTGGGTCAGTTGCTCGCCCACCTGCTGCACCTCGGCCATGCCGCGACGCACTTCCTCGGAAAACTTGTCCATGCCCATCACCCCGGCCGACACCGCCGACTGGATCTCGCGCACCATCTGTTCGATATCGTAGGTGGCCACGGCGGTCTGGTCGGCCAGGCGGCGCACTTCGGTGGCCACCACGGCAAAGCCGCGGCCATATTCGCCGGCCTTCTCGGCCTCGATGGCGGCGTTGAGCGACAGCAGGTTGGTCTGGTCGGCGACCTTGACGATGGTGACCACCACCTGGTTGATGTTGCCGGCCTTCTCGTTGAGGATCGCCAGCTTGTTGTTGACCAGGTCGGCCGCGCCCATCACCTGGTGCATGGTCTCTTCCATGCGCGCCAGGCCCTGCTGGCCGGAGCCGGCCAGTACCGAAGCCTGGTCGGCGGCGCTGGTGACCTCGGTCATGGTGCGCACCAGGTCCCGGGAGGTGGCGGCGATTTCCCGCGAGGTGGCACCGATTTCGGTGGTGGTGGCGGCCGTTTCGGTGGCGGTGGCCTGCTGCTGCTTGGAGGTGGCGGCAATCTCGGTCACCGAGGTGGTGACCTGCACCGACGAGCGCTGGGCCTGGGACACCAGCGTGGTCAGCTCGCTCATCATTTCGTTGAAGCCGGTTTCCACCGCGCCGAATTCATCCTTGCGGTCAAGGCTCAGGCGCACGCTGAGGTCACCGCCGCGCAGCTTGTCCAGCGCCCGCACGATCAGTTGCATGGGGCCGGTGATGGCGCGCATCAGCATCAGGCCGCAGATGCCGGCTGCAATGATCGCCAGCACCAGCGAGATCATCATGCTGACCTTGGCCGTGGTCACCGCGCTGACGATGGCACCGGTGGCCTGCTCGGCCGACACCCGGTTGCCTTCGATCACCGTGTTCAGGTGCTTGCGGCCCTCGTTCCAGGCCGGGGTCATGCTGTCCTGCAGCAGGCGCTGGGCCTCGGCGTAGTTCTTCTGCCGGTAGGCCTCCAGCACGCTGTCGAGCAGCTTCAGGTAGCCCTGCTCCAGGCGCACGAACTCCTCGTAGCTGGACTGGTCTTCGGTGGACTGGATGGTCTTCTGGTAATCGGCCATGTTCTGCTTGAGGCGATCCTCGAAGCTCTTGTACAGCTCGGCGTCGGCATTGGTCAGCTCGCGGTGGTTGCTCAGGCCGAGCAACTGCTGGGTGTTGACGTAGCTGTCGACCCAGGCGCTGCGGATCATCGAGCTGTAGTACACGCCAGGGATGCTGTCCGAACGCACCGCCTCCTCACTGGACTCGATCGCCACCAGGCGCGAGTAGGCAGCGACCACCATCAACAGCATGATGGCAATGATCATGGCGAAGCTCGCCAGGATGCGTTGGCGCAATGTCCAGTTCTTCACAGTCAGCCCTCAAGGATTCTACGCGAGCAGAAAAATGCGCAGATTATAGCCCACGCACCTTATCTGCACGCGCTCTGGATCAAGACGGCTCGGGCAAAATGGCCTGCGCGATGGCCATATGCCCGCATTTGCTGACTCAGGCCTGGCGAACCTGTTTTTCCAGCTCGGCCTTGAGGGCCGGGTCGAGCTTGAGCTGCTTGGCCAGCTCGTCGAGGTAGGCGCGCTCCATGAAGTGTTCCTCGTCCACCAGCATGACGCTGGCGATGTACATCTCGGCCGCCATTTCCGGCGTTGTGGCGGCGCGGGCGACGTCGGCCGGGTCCAGCGGTCGGTTGAGTTCGGCATGCAGCCACTGTTGCAGCTCGTGGTCGTTGTCGAGCTTGACGAACTCGCCTTCGATCAGCGCCTTCTCGCGCTCGTCGACATGACCGTCGGCCTTGGCCGCAGCCACCAGCGCCTTGAGGATGGCCTGGCTGTGCAATTCGACCTGGGCGGCTGGCAGGCGATCGAGGGTCTGTGGTTCGCGCTGCGGCGCACTGCCCTGCTGGGCCTGCCAGTTGCCGTAGGCCTTGTAGGCCAGCACACCGAGGGCGGCCAGGCCACCATAGGTGAGCGCCTTGCCCCCCAGGCTGCGCACCTTCTTGTTGCCCAGCAGCAAGCCCATCGCGCCCGCCGCCAGCGCACCACCGCCGGCACCGGAGAGCAGCCCGCCCAGGCCACCGCCACCGGCGCCGCCGAGCAACCCACCCAGCCCGCCACTGCCCCCTGGCTTGGCGCTGGCACCTTTGCCGGCCTGGTTCTGCAGCAGCTCCTGGCCGGACTTTAGCAACTGGTCGAGCAAACCTCGGGTGTTCATCTGGACGTCCTCAAACAGGAAATGAAACGCCAGAGTAAAGCCTGACCTGCGTCGTCACGCTGCGCATTTGCTTCTGGATGTTGCATTCGCGGGAACGCACTACGCTAGTAGGGAATGCACCGCTGCAGCACCGTCATCACTGCCCCTGCACAATTCCAATAAAAGAGGGAACATCATGCTTGTGCACACCACCGCATTGCTTGGCGCCCTGGGCGCCGGGATCCTCGCCAGCGCCAGCCTGCAGGCCGCCGAGCCGCTCAAGGCCGTGGGTGCCGGCGAAGGGCAACTGGACATCGTGGCCTGGCCCGGCTACATCGAGCGCGGCGAGAGCGACAAGGCCTACGACTGGGTCAGCGGTTTCGAGCAGGACACCGGCTGCAAGGTGAGCGTCAAGACTGCCGCCACCTCCGACGAGATGGTCAGCCTGATGACCAAGGGCGGCTACGACCTGGTGACCGCGTCGGGCGATGCCTCGCTGCGCCTGATTGCCGGCAAGCGTGTGCAGGCGATCAACACCGACCTGATCCCCAACTGGAAGCACCTCGACCCGCGCCTGAAGGACGGCCCCTGGTACGTGGTCGACGCCAAGGTCTACGGCACGCCGTACCAGTGGGGGCCGAACGTGCTGCTGTACAACACCGAGGTGTTCAAGCAGGCGCCCACCAGCTGGGGCGTGGTGTTCGAGCCGCAGGACCTGCCGGACGGCAAGCCGAACAAGGGCCGTGTGCAGGCCTATGACGGGCCGATCTACATCGCCGATGCGGCGCTGTACCTGAAGACGGCCAAGCCGGAACTGGGCATCGACAACCCCTACGAGCTCAACGAAACCCAGTACAAGGCGGTGCTCGACCTGTTGCGCCAGCAACGCCCCCTGATTCACCGCTACTGGCATGACGCAACCGTGCAGATGAGCGACGTCAAGAACGAAGGCGTGGCGGCTTCAAGCTCCTGGGGCTACATGGTCAACGGGCTCAAGGCCGACAAGCAGCCGGTGGCCTCGACCATCCCCAGGGAAGGCGCCACCGGGTGGGCCGATACCACCATGCTGCACGCCGAGGCCAAGCACCCCAATTGCGCCTACAAATGGATGGACTGGTCGCTGCAGCCCAAGGTGCAGGGCGACGTGGCGGCGTGGTTCGGCTCGTTGCCGGTGGTGCCGGCGGCGTGTTCGGGCAGCGAACTGCTGGGGGCCGACGGGTGCAAGACCAACGGTTTCGACCTGTTCGACAAGATCGCGTTCTGGCGCACGCCGCAGGCGCAAGGGGGCAAGTTCGTGCCCTATAGCCGCTGGACCCAGGACTACATCGCGATCATGGGCGGCCGTTAGGGCCTCTTCGCCGTCAAGGCCGGCCCCTGCAGGCGACTCGCACACCTGCAGGGCCGGCCTTGACGGCAAAGCGAGCGCACCGTCCTCGCAGAACCGTGGAGTACCTCGCATGCCCCCAGCCGTACAGTTCACCCAAGTGTCCCGCCTGTTCGGCGAGGTCAAGGCCGTCGACCGGGTCTGCATCGACATCGAAGACGGCGAGTTCTTCTCCATGCTCGGCCCTTCGGGCTCGGGCAAGACCACCTGCCTGCGCCTGATCGCCGGGTTCGAACAACCCAGCCACGGCTCGATTCGCATCCACGGCGTGGAAGCCGCCGGCCTGCCGCCCTACCAGCGCGACGTCAACACGGTCTTCCAGGACTACGCGCTGTTCCCGCACATGAACGTGCGCGACAACGTGGCCTACGGGCTCAAGGTCAAGGGCGTGGCCAAGGTCCAGCGCCATGCCCGTGCCGAAGAGGCCCTGGGCATGGTGGCCCTGGCCGGCTACGGCGAGCGCAAGCCGGTGCAGTTGTCCGGCGGGCAGCGCCAGCGCGTGGCCCTGGCCCGCGCGCTGGTCAATCGTCCCCGGGTACTGCTGCTGGACGAGCCCCTCGGCGCGCTGGACCTCAAGCTGCGCGAGCAGATGCAGGGCGAGCTGAAGAAGCTCCAGCGCCAGCTGGGCATCACCTTCATTTTCGTCACCCACGACCAGACCGAGGCGCTGTCGATGTCCGACCGCGTTGCGGTGTTCAACCGCGGGCGCATCGAACAGGTCGACACGCCGCGCAACCTCTACATGCAACCGGCCACCCCCTTCGTTGCCGAGTTCGTCGGCACTTCCAACGTGCTGCGCGGCGAGCTGGCCCAACACCTGGTGGCCAGCCCGCAGCCGTTCTCGATCCGCCCGGAACACATTCGCCTGAGCGCGTCGGCCATCCCGGGCGACGTCCTCCAGCTCAGCGGCGTGCTGCACGATATCCAGTACCAGGGCAGCAGCACCCGCTACGAACTGCAGCTGGACAACGGCCAGTTGCTGGCGGTGAGCCAGGCCAACAGCCAGTGGCATGCCGACGCCGCCCCCTGGCAGCCCGGCCAGCGCCTGCACGCCCACTGGCCGCGCGAGGCCATGACCGCGCTGCGCGAAACCGTGTTCGACGAGGGCCGCTGAGATGATGCGGCGCCTGGCCACCCTGCTCTACCGTCGCCCCAACCTGTACCTGGCGATGCTGTTGATACCGCCGCTGATCTGGTTCGGCGCGATCTACCTGGGCTCGCTGCTGGCGCTGCTGTGGCAAGGTTTCTACACCTTCGACGACTTCACCATGGCGGTGACGCCCGAGCTGACCCTGGCCAACTTTGCCGCGCTGCTGCAGCCATCCAACTTCGACATCATCCTGCGTGCTCTGGGCATGGCGGTGGCAGTGTCGATCGCCAGCGCGGTGCTGGCGTTTCCCATCGCCTACTACATGGCCCGCTACACCCGCGGCAGCACCAAGGCGTTCTTCTACATCGCGGTGATGATGCCGATGTGGGCCAGCTACATCGTCAAGGCCTATGCCTGGACCCTGCTGCTGGCCAAGGGCGGGGTGGCACAGTGGTTCGTCCAGCAGTTGAACCTGGAGCCACTGCTGCAATGGCTGCTCGGCATTCCCGGGGTGGGCGGCAGCACCCTGTCGACCTCGCACCTGGGGCGCTTTATGGTGTTCGTGTACATCTGGCTGCCGTTCATGATCCTGCCGATCCAGGCCGCGCTGGAACGCCTGCCGCCCTCGCTGCTGCACGCCTCGGCCGATCTTGGCGCACGCCCGCGCCAGACGTTCGTGCAGGTGATCCTGCCGCTGGCGGTGCCGGGCATCGCCGCCGGCTCCATCTTCACCTTCTCGCTGACCCTGGGCGATTTCATCGTGCCGCAGCTGGTGGGCCCGCCCGGCTACTTCATCGGCAGCATGGTGTACGCCCAGCAAGGCGCCATCGGCAACATGCCGATGGCCGCCGCCTTCACCCTGGTACCGATCATGCTGATCGCCGTGTACCTGACCCTCGTCAAACGCCTGGGAGCCTTCGATGCACTCTGACAACGCCTCGCCGGGGCTGCGCCTGGCCGCCTGGGGCGGGCTGCTGTTCCTGCACTTTCCGATCCTGATCATCGTGCTGTACGCCTTCAATACCGAAGACGCGGCCTTCAGCTTTCCGCCCCGGGGCCTGACCCTCAAGTGGTTCGGCGTGGCGTTTTCGCGCCCCGACGTGCTCGAGTCGATCAAGCTGTCGCTGCAGGTGGCGTGCCTGGCCACGCTGATCGCCCTGGTGCTTGGCACCCTGGCCGCCGCGGCCCTGTACCGGCGCAGCTTCTTCGGCAAGGAGAGCCTGTCGCTGATGCTGATCCTGCCCATCGCCCTGCCCGGCATCATCACCGGCATCGCCCTGCTGTCGGCGTTCAAGACCCTGGGCATCGAGCCCGGGATCTTCACCATCGTGGTGGGCCACGCCACCTTCTGCGTGGTGATCGTCTACAACAACGTCATCGCGCGTCTGCGGCGCACCTCGCAGAACCAGATCGAGGCGTCGATGGACCTGGGCGCCGACGGCTGGCAGACCTTTCGCTACATCGTGCTGCCCAATCTGGGGTCGGCCCTGCTGGCGGGCGGCATGCTGGCGTTCGCGCTGTCGTTCGACGAAATCATCGTGACCACCTTCACCGCCGGCCACGAACGCACCCTGCCGATCTGGCTGCTCAACCAGCTCAGCCGCCCGCGCGACGTGCCGGTGACCAACGTGGTGGCCATGCTGGTGATGCTGGTGACCATGCTGCCGATTCTGGGCGCCTACTACCTGACCCGTGGCGCCGAGAACGTGACCGGCAGCGACGGCAAATGACCTGAACCAGGAGGATCGAACACCATGCAAACCCGACTGCTGATCAACGGCCAGCTCGTCGCCGGCGAAGGCCCGGCCCACAGCGTGCTCAACCCCGCGCTGGGCAGCGTGCTGGTGGACATCAACGAGGCCAGCGAAGCGCAGGTGGATGCGGCGGTGCGCGCCGCCGACCATGCCTTCGACGGCTGGTCGCAGACCGCACCGAAAGACCGCGCCGCACTGCTGCTCAAGCTGGCCGACCTGATAGACGCCCATGCCGGGGAGCTGGCCAGGCTGGAATCGGACAACTGCGGCAAGCCCTACCCGGCCGCGCTGAACGACGAACTGCCGGCAATCGCCGACGTGTTCCGCTTCTTTGCCGGGGCCAGCCGCTGTCTGGGCGGCTCGGCGGCGGGCGAGTACCTGGCGGGGCACACTTCGATGGTGCGCCGCGACCCGCTGGGTGTGGTGGCGTCCATCGCGCCGTGGAACTACCCGCTGATGATGCTGGCATGGAAGATCGCCCCGGCCCTGGCCGCCGGCAACACCGTGGTGCTCAAGCCTTCGGAACAGACCCCGCTGACCGCCCTGCGCCTGGGCGAACTGGCGGCCGAGCTGTTTCCGGCCGGGGTGCTCAACATCCTGTTCGGCAAGGGCCAGAGCGTAGGTATGCCCCTGGTCACCCACCCCAAGGTGCGCATGGTGTCGTTGACCGGCTCGATCGCCACCGGCAGCCAGATCATCACCGGCACCGCCGACAGCGTGAAACGCCTGCACATGGAACTGGGCGGCAAGGCCCCGGTGATCATCTTCGACGATGCCGACATCGACGCTGCGGTGGAAGGCATTCGCACCTTCGGCTTCTACAATGCCGGGCAGGACTGCACCGCGGCCTGCCGGATCTACGCCCAGGCCGGCATCTACGACACCTTCGTGAACAAGCTCGGCGAGGCGGTGGCCAGCCTCCGGCACGGGTTGCAGGACGACCCGGACACCGAACTCGGGCCGCTGATCAGTGCCGCACACCGCGACCGGGTGGCAGCGCTGGTGGAGCGCGCCGTGGCCCAGCCGCATATTCGCCTGGTCACCGGCGGCAAGGCGGTGGCGGGCGACGGGTTCTTCTTCGAGCCGACGGTGCTGGCCGACGCCCAGCAGGATGACGAGATCGTGCGCCGCGAGGTGTTCGGGCCAGTGGTGTCGGTGACCCGCTTCGAAGACGAAGCGCAGGCGCTGGCCTGGGCCAACGATTCGGACTACGGCCTGGCCTCGTCACTGTGGACCGCCGATGTCGGCCGCGCCCACCGGGTGTCCGCCCGGTTGCAGTACGGCTGCACCTGGGTCAACACGCACTTCATGCTGGTCAGCGAAATGCCCCACGGCGGGCAGAAGCTGTCGGGCTACGGCAAGGACATGTCGATGTATGGGCTGGAGGACTACACCTGCGTGCGGCATGTGATGTTCAGGCATTGAGGCCCACGGCGCAGGCAGGCGTTACCTGCGCAGGAGGGCCGCTCGGCGGCCCTTTGGCATAGCCTTCAGTCGCGCAGGTCGGACTCGTGGATCGGCTGGTCGCGGTGGGTCGCACGCTGGTACTGCGCCGGCCATATGGCCTTCTGCCCGCCCAGGTCGTCGTCGGCATGCAGCGGCCAGTACGGGTCGCGCAGCAGCTCGCGGGCCAGCAGGATGATGTCGGCCTGGCCGGTGCGCAGAATGTGCTCGGCCTGGGCCGGCTCGGTGATCATGCCCACCGTGCCGGTGGCGATCCCCGATTCCTTGCGCACCCGCTCGGCAAAGCGTGTCTGATAGCCAGGCCCGGTGGGAATCTCGGCATTCATCGAGGTGCCGCCCGACGACACGTCGATCAGGTCGGCGCCCAGGGCCTTGAGGCGCTTGGCCAGCTCGACGGTTTCATCCGGGTTCCAGCCATCCTCCACCCAGTCGGTGGCCGATACCCGCACGAACAGCGGCAACTCCGACGGCCACACCTCGCGCACCGCCTCGGTCACCTGCAAGGTCAGGCGAATGCGGTTCTCGAACGAGCTGCCGTACTGGTCGCGACGCTGGTTGCTCAATGGCGAGAGAAACTGGTGCAGCAGGTAGCCATGGGCGGCATGCACCTCCACGACCTTGAAGCCGGCCACCAGTGCACGCCGGGCGGCCTCGACAAAGGCCTGGATCACCTCGTGGATCTGCCCTTCGCTCAATTCGGTGGGCGCCGTGTGCTGCGGGTCGAAGGCGATTTTCGACGGCCCCACCGGCACCCAGCCACCGTCCTCGGGCTTGACGCTGCCGTGCTTGCCCAGCCACGGCCGATGCGTGCTGGCCTTGCGCCCGGCGTGCGCCAGCTGGATGCCGGGCACCACGCCCTGGGCTGTGATGAAGCGGGTGATGCGTTGCAGGGGGGCGATCTGTTCGTCGCACCACAGGCCCAGGTCCTGGGCGGTGATGCGGCCCTCGGCCGTGACGGCGGTGGCTTCGGTGAAGATCAACCCGGCACCGCCGACCGCGCGGCTGCCCAGGTGGACCAGGTGCCAGTCGTTGGCCAGGCCGTCGACGCTCGAATACTGGCACATCGGCGAGACCGCAATGCGGTTGGGCAGCGTCAGTTGACGCAGGGTATAGGGCTCAAGCAGCAGGCTCATGGGGCACCTCTCCAGTCTCCGAATGGTGGACCGGACCGAGCGCCTTGGCTTCCCCGCGGCTCAGTGCCGGTCTCTGAGAGACTAGACCAGTTTGCCCACCCAGGGGTTCAGCGCGGCTCGATGTGGGCGATCATCAACTGCACCGTCTCGTTGCCGCGAAACTCGTTGACGTCCAGCTTGTAGGCCAGCTCCACCCAGCGCACGGTGGGGTTGGGCCATACCTCGCGGTCGATGCCAAAGGCGATGCCGTCGAGGGTCACCGAACCGCATTCGCTCTTGAGCACCACCTTCAGGTGACGCTCGCCCACCACCCGCTGCTGCACCAGCTGGAACACGCCATGAAACAACGGCTCGGGAAAATGCTGCCCCCACGGCCCGGCGTTGCGCAGGGCGCGGGCCAGCTCCAGGTGGAACTCCTCGACCGCCAGGCTGCCGTCGGACAGCAGCCGGCCGGTGAGGTCGTCCTCCTGCAACTGGCGGCGGACTTCTTCATCGAACGCCTGGGCGAACGCCGGGAAGTTCTCGGCCGGCAGCGACAGCCCCGCCGCCATGGCGTGCCCGCCGAACTTGCTGATCAGCTCCGGGTTGGCCGCCGCCACGGCGTCCAGTGCATCGCGAATGTGAAAGCCCGGCACCGAGCGTGCAGAGCCCTTGAGCATGCCTTCGCCGGCATCGGCAAAGGCGATGGTCGGGCGGTGATAACGTTCTTTCAGACGCGAGGCCAGAATGCCGATCACGCCCTGGTGCCAGTCAGCCTCGTACAGGCACAGGCCGAACGGCATCGACTCCAGCGGCAGGTCCTTGAGCTGGGCCAGCGCCTCGCGCTGCATGCCCTGCTCGATGGACTTGCGGTCCTGGTTCAGTTCGTCCAGCTGCACCGCCATCTCGCGGGCCAGGGTCGGGTCGTCGCTGAGCAGGCATTCGATGCCCAGGCTCATGTCGTCCAGGCGCCCGGCAGCATTGAGCCGCGGGCCCAGGATGAAGCCCAGGTCGGTGGAGGTGATGCGCGCCGCTTCGCGCCGGGCCACCTCGAGAATCGCCTTGAGCCCCGGGCGCGCGCGACCGGCACGGATGCGCTCCAGGCCCTGGTGCACGAGGATGCGGTTGTTGGCGTCCAGCGGTACCACGTCGGCCACGCTGCCCAGCGCCACCAGGTCGAGCAGCTCGCCGATGTTCGGCTGCGGGCGGTCGTCGTAGCGGCCCAGGCTGCGCAAGCGCGCACGCAGCGCCATCAATACGTAGAAGATCACCCCGACCCCGGCCAGTGCCTTGCTCGGAAACTCGCAGCCCGGCTGGTTGGGGTTGACGATGGCATCGGCCGCCGGCGGCGCATGGCCCGGCAAGTGGTGGTCTGTGACCAGCACCTTCAGGCCGGCCGCCTTGGCCGCCGCCACGCCTTCGACGCTGGAGATGCCGTTGTCCACGGTGATCAGCAGCTGCGGCGTGCGCTGCAGTGCCACCTCGACGATTTCCGGGGTCAGCCCGTAACCGTATTCGAAACGGTTGGGCACCAGGTAGTCGACGTGCGCGGCGCCCAGCAGGCGCAGGCCCAGCACGCCCACGGTGCTGGCCGTGGCACCGTCGGCGTCGAAGTCGCCGACGATCAGGATGCGCTGGCGCTGGTCCAGTGCCTCCACCAGCAGGTCTACCGCCGCGTCGATACCCTTGAGCTGCTGATAGGGCAGCAGGCGTGCCAGGCTCTTGTCCAGCTCGACGGCGCTCTGTACGCCACGGGCGGCGTACAGGCGGGTCAGCAGGGGCGGCAGGTCGCCAAGAAACGGCAGGGTGGACGGCAGTGAACGCGGTTCGATACGCATGGAGTGATCAAGGCTTCTCTGGTTTGAAAAAGGTCGGCGGGCGGATCAGCCGCGCTCGCCCAGCAGCCATTGCAGCTGGACTTCGTGCTGGCCGCGGTCGTCGGTGACGAACACCGTGCCTTCGCTGATCATCACATCCCACTTGATGGCGCGTGGCATGTCCTTGGCCAGGACCTCCAGCACCTCTTGCGGCACGGCGGCGATGTTGAGGTTCTTCAGGTTCTTGACCGCCGGGATCACCTTGGTTTCCCACACCCGCAGGCTGCCGTAGGCCAGCAGGCTGGTGCGCTCGGTGCGGCGCGAGCACCAGGTCAGGCGGTCGGCATCGGGCTGGCCGACTTCGATCCAGTGCAGCACCCGGTCATCCAGGCTTTTTTCCCACAGCGCCGGCTCGTCGACGTCCGACAGGCCGCGACCGAACGACAGCTGCTCGTTGTACCAGAGGGCATAGGCCAGCAGGCGCACGGCCATGCGCTCTTCGGTTTCCGAAGGGTGGCGGGCGATGGTCTGCTTGACGCTTTCGTACACGCCGCGGTCGAGATCGGTGAGGTTCAGTTCAAACTTGTAGGTGGTGGACGGCTGGGCCATGGACGGGCTTCTGGTAACAGGAAAAGTCGCCCAGTCTAACCGATGCGCTGGCAATCAACGAACCGAACCGTACAATCTGCGGCCAACAGCAGTATCTGCCGCTGCCGCCCTGTGATAAAAACTAGCGCTCTGCCCTGCTGCCACGGAAGCCCCATGTCGTTGCCCACCAAACCGCTTGCCGGCCTCAAAGTCATCGAACTCGGCACCCTGATCGCCGGCCCCTTCGCCTCGCGCATCTGCGCCGAATTCGGCGCCCAGGTGGTCAAGGTCGAATCGCCCGATGGCGGCGACCCGCTGCGCAAATGGCGCAAGCTGTACGAGGGCACCTCGCTGTGGTGGTTCGTGCAGGCGCGCAACAAGCAGTCGCTCACGCTCAACCTCAAGCACCCCGAAGGCCTGGCCATTCTCAAGCAGCTGCTGGGCGAGGCCGACATCCTGATCGAGAACTTCCGCCCCGGCGTTCTGGAAAAGCTCGGCCTGGGCTGGGAGGTACTGCACGCGCTGAACCCGAAGCTGGTGATGGTACGCCTGTCCGGCTTCGGCCAGACCGGGCCGATGAAAGACCAGCCCGGCTTCGGCGCGGTCGGCGAGTCGATGGGCGGGCTGCGCTACATCACAGGTTTCGAGGACCGCCCGCCGGTACGCACCGGCATTTCCATCGGCGACTCGATTGCCGCGCTGTGGGGCGTGATCGGCGCACTGATGGCGCTGCGTCATCGCGAGGTCAACGGGGGCCAGGGCCAGGTGGTCGACGTGGCCCTGTACGAGGCCATCTTCGCGATGATGGAGAGCATGGTGCCGGAGTTCGACGTATTCGGCTTCATCCGCGAGCGCACCGGCAACATCATGCCGGGCATCACCCCCTCCTCCATCCATACCAGCGCCGATGGCAAGCATGTGCAGATCGGCGCCAATGGCGATGCGATCTTCAAACGCTTCATGCAGGCCATCGGGCGCGACGACCTGGCCGCCGACCCGGCGCTGGCCAGCAATGACGGGCGCGACATGCGCCGCGACGAGCTGTATGCGGTGATCGACCGCTGGGCCCGCAGCGTGCCGCTGGACACCCTGATGCAGGTGCTCAACCAGGCCCAGGTGCCGGCCAGCCGCATCTACTCGGCCGAAGACATGTTCAGCGACCCGCAGTTTCTCGCCCGCGAGATGTTCCTCCAGGCCAGGCTGCCCGACGGCAAGCCGTTCAAGATGCCGGGCATCGTGCCCAAGCTGTCGGACACCCCAGGCTCCAGCGAGTGGGTGGGGCCGGCGCTGGGCGAGCACACCGCGCAGTTGCTGGGCGAGCTGGGCTATGACGCGGCGCAGATCGCCCATCTTCGCGAACAGGGCGCGGTCTGAGTCGCGCCATGTGCTGCAACCTGCACGGCGCACTGCTGGCTGTGCTGCTGAGCCTGCTGCCTGCCTCGAGCTGGGCCAAGGAAACCCTCACCTGGCTGTTGCGCGACCTGCCGCCGCTGACCGTGTTCGAGGGCCCCAAAACCGGCCAGGGCGCCATGGACCAGCTGCTGCCGCTGCTCATCGCGCAGATGCCCGAGTACCAGCACAGCATCGTGCGGGTCAACCGCGCGCGCGGCATGCAGATGCTCCAGGAGCCCTCCTTCACCTGCGACCCCACGCTGCTGCGAACCCCGGAGCGCGAGCGCTTCGTGAAGTTCTCGATACCGGCGCTGGCTGCGCAGAGCAACATGGTGATTGCCCGCCAGAGTGACCAGGCAAGCCTTGCGCCGTACCTGCACGATGGCGAAATCGACCTGGACGCCCTGCTGGCAAGCAACACGCACAAGCTCGGTGTCGTCGGCCAGCGCAGCTACAGCCCCGCCGTGGACGCGATACTGGCCAACGCCCCGCCCGCCACCATCAGCCGCCATTACGGCAACGATGCGGTGGGCAGCCTGCTGCAGATGCAGCAGCTGGGGCGCCTGAACCTGCTGCTGGCCTACTGGCCGGAAGTGCGCTACATGAACGAAAAGCAGCCGCAGCCCCAGGCCCTGACGTACTTCCCGATCAAGGGCGTGGCGCGCTACCAGCTGACCTACGTGGGTTGCTCCGACACCCCGCTGGGCCGCGAGGCCATCAGCCACCTCGACCAGTTGCTGCGCAACCTGCGCCTGCAGACCCTGGCACCGCTGTATGCACAATGGCTAGAGCCCGACCAGCGCAAGACCTACCTCGATGCGGCGCGCGAGCTGCTGAGCCAGCACTGACCCCGGCACGCGCTTTTACGCAGGCAAAAAGAAACCCCGAGCGGTGGGGAGGCCGTCGGGGTTAAACGAGGGCTGCTTGGAGCCTCGCACGAACAGCCTGGCGGCATCGGAGCAAAATGCCGTTCAACTGTCCTTAAGCTGTCTGAGTACCTGTCTGGACAAAGGTTCCCGTCACACCGCAACGATTTGCGCGCGGCCCTGGCGGGCATGTTTGAGGGCTGCGATCACGCAGGGTTGCAGGCGTCCTTCGTGGATGCGCAGGTCACGTTGGATACCGTCCACCAGGTCGATGAGCAGGCGCTGGTCATGCAGCTGGCTGGCCTTGACACTGCGCTGCAGCACGGTGTCGCCGGCAGGGTCGACCAGTTGCAGGTCGAAGTCGGCACTGGCATGCCGGGAGGTCAGCGTGACCTGATAGGGCGTCAATGCTTCACTTAGCAACAAGCTGATATTGTCCATCCATTCACCGTTCACGTTGTTGTTGAAGGGGGTCTTTCACTGACCCTCGGCACAGGCTGAAAGTTCTGCCGCGGCGCGCTGCACGTTCATCGAGCATGCCCGGTGCACATGACAGATTCATGCCACGGGCCCGGCCTCCGGATGTTGCAGCAGCAACGGGTGCAACTGGCTGGGGCTGGCTGGCGCGGGGGTGCTGCCCAGCACCCGCAGGCCCGACAGCTCGATCAGTTCGACAACCCCCTGGAGCACGCTGCGCCTGGCGCCACTGAGGACAATCAGGGCACTGGCAAGGCCGTGCAGCGCCAGGTGCTCGACGAAGCCCATGCCATCGTGCTCGGGCGACAGCGGGTCACAGATGACGATATCCACCGGCCCCCGTCGTTCGAGCACACCGTGCGCCTGGAGGGTCGTTTCAGCCACGCGCACGTCGTAGATGCCCAGGCCATTGAGCATCTGGTGCAGGTTCATCAGCCGATAGGCATGGGGCTCCAGAAGCAGAACCTTGAGTGAGCGCATGGGCGACTCCGGATTGGACGGGAGCCCACTCTAGGAAAGCCCGCGCGGGCGTCCCATAGGAAAAATCCGAAACCAGGGGGCGGCAACGTCCTCGTGTCGCCACGGTATCGACGCGTCGCGTCGGTTCGCCAGCAAGCCAGGTTCCTGCCGTGGCATGGCGGGCCGCGCAACAAAATGCCCCGGGGCTTGCGCACCGGGGCCTGGTTCAACGCTGCATACCGCTGCCGTCAGAGCGGCTTGCCACGGTTGCCGTGCTGGCTGACGAAGGCCTGCACCGCTTTCAGGTCGTTGGGCAGTACCGTGCATTTCTCCTCGCGGGAGAACAGGTCGGTCAGGTGCGCCGGCAGCTCCAGGGCCTTGCCCACGCCCGCCTTCTCCACCGCCTCGGGGAACTTGACCGGGTGCGCGGTACCCAGCACCACCATCGGCGTGTCCAGGCTGCGACGGCACTCGCGGCCGGCCTTGACGCCAATCGCGGTGTGCGGGTCGAGCACTTCGCCGGTTTGCGCGAACACGTCGGCGATGGTCTCGCAGGTTTGCGCATCATCCACCGCCAGCGAATCGAACAGCTTGCGCGCCTCGGTCCAGCGGTCTTGCTCGACGCTGAAGCCGCCACCCTGCTTGAAGGTGTCCATCAGGCCGGCAATCTCGGCGCCATTGCGACCGTGCAGGTCGAACAGCAGGCGCTCGAAGTTCGACGACACCATGATGTCCATCGACGGCGACAGGGTGGCGTGCAGGGTTTCCTTGACGTACTGGTTGCCGCTCATGAAGCGGTGCAGGATGTCGTTGCGGTTGGTTGCCACGATCAGCTGGCTGATCGGCAGGCCCATGTTGCGCGCCAGGTAACCGGCGAAGATGTCGCCGAAGTTGCCGGTAGGCACCGAGAACGCCACCGAACGCGCCGGGCCACCCAACTGCAGGGCGGCGTGGAAGTAGTACACGATCTGGGCCATGATCCGCGCCCAGTTGATCGAGTTCACGGCCACCAGGCGGGTGCCCTTGAGGAAGCCCTGGTCGGCGAAGCTGGCCTTGACCATCTCCTGGCAGTCGTCGAAGTTGCCTTCGATGGCGATGTTGTGGATGTTCTCGCCGAAGATGGTGGTCATCTGGCGGCGCTGAACTTCCGACACACGCTGGTGCGGGTGCAGGATGAAGATGTCGACGTTGTCGCAACGCCGGCAGCCTTCGATGGCAGCCGAACCGGTGTCACCGCTGGTGGCACCGATGATCACCACGCGCTCGCCGCGCTTGGCCAGCACGTGATCGAGCAGGCGGCCGAGCAGTTGCAGGGCGAAGTCCTTGAACGCCAGGGTCGGGCCGTGGAACAGCTCCAGCACCCACTCGTTGCTGTTCAGCTGACGCAGCGGGGCAACCGCGGCGTGAGCGAACTCGCCGTAGGTTTCTTCGAGGATCTTCTTGAAGTCGGCATCGGCAATGGAGCCGGTGACGAACGGGCGCATCACCCGGAAGGCCAGCTCGTGGTACGGCAGGCCGGCCCACGAGGCGATTTCTTCCTGGGTGAAGCGCGGCAGGTTTTCCGGCACGTACAGGCCGCCATCGCTGGCCAGGCCGGCCAGCAGGACATCTTCAAAATTCAGGGCCGGTGCCTTGCCGCGGGTACTGATGTAACGCATGACCTATTCCTCTAACTCAAAGACGGCTCAGTTCAGTTGTTCGACGCGGATGCGCACAACGCTGCCAACCACATCCTGCAAGGCTTCCAGGGCGGTGATCGCGTCGTCCATGCGCTGCTCGAGCACGCTGTGGGTGAGCAGGATCATCGGCACCAGGCCATCGTGCTCCTCGACTTCCTTCTGCATGATCGACTCGATATTGATGCCGCGCTCGGACAGGATGCTCGCCACCTGGGCCAGCACGCCCGGACGATCCTTGGCCTGGATGCGCAGGTAGTAGGCGCTCTCGCAGGCTTCGATCGGCAGGATCGGGTGAGCCGACAGCGAGTCGGGCTGGAAGGCCAGGTGCGGCACGCGGTTTTCCGGGTCGCTGGTCATGGCACGGACCACGTCGACCAGGTCGGCGATTACCGACGAGGCGGTCGGTTCCATGCCGGCGCCGGCGCCGTAGAACAGGGTGGAGCCTGCGGCATCACCGTTGACCATCACCGCGTTCATCACGCCGTTGACATTGGCGATCAGGCGGTCGGCCGGAATCAGCGTCGGGTGCACGCGCAGTTCGATGCCATTGGCCGTGCTGCGGGCCACGCCCAGGTGCTTGATGCGGTAGCCCAGCGCTTCGGCGTAGTTCACGTCGGCCGTGGTCAGCTGGGTGATGCCTTCGGTGTAGGCCTTGTCGAACTGCAGCGGGATACCGAAAGCGATGGACGCCAGGATGGTGAGCTTGTGCGCGGCGTCGATGCCCTCGACGTCGAACGTCGGGTCGGCCTCGGCATAGCCCAGCGCCTGGGCTTCGGCCAGCACGTCGGGGAAGGTGCGGCCCTTCTCGCGCATTTCGGTGAGGATGAAGTTGCCGGTGCCGTTGATGATACCGGCCACCCAGTTGATGCGGTTGGCCGACAGGCCTTCGCGGATCGCCTTGATCACCGGGATACCGCCGGCCACGGCCGCTTCGAAGGCGACGATGACGCCCTTCTCGCGCGCCCTGGCGAAGATCTCGTTGCCGTGCACGGCAATCAGCGCCTTGTTGGCGGTGACCACGTGCTTGCCGTTCTCGATGGCCTTGAGCACCAGCTCGCGGGCAATGGTGTAGCCGCCAATCAGTTCAATGACGATATCGATCTCGGGGTTGCTCGCGACCTCGAACACATCAGCGGTAATGGGGGTACCGGTAATCTGGCAGTTCGGGTTTGGCGTACGCATGGCGATTTGTGCCACTTCGATTCCACGCCCGGCGCGGCGGGCAATCTCCTCGGCGTTACGCTGAAGTACATTGAAGGTACCGCCACCGACGGTCCCCAACCCACAGATGCCTACTTTGACCGGTTTCACTGTGAACTCCCCATTGAACGACCGGCCATGCGCCGGTCGAAAAAACAGCCGTCTCCCCATGGTGACGGCTCACTGATTGAATTACTTGCTTGCGGTCAATGCCAGCTTGGCCACTTGCGGCGCCGGCTGATAACCCGGGATCACCTGACCGTCCTCGAGCACGATGGCCGGCGTGCCGTTGACGCCGATCGACTGCCCCATCTGGAACTGCTTGCTGACCGGGTTCTCGCACTTGGCGGCCTTGATTTCCTTGCCGTCGACCATCTTGTCCATGGCCGCCTTGCGGTCGGTGGAACACCATACCGCCTGCAGCTGCTGGTCACCCGACGAGCCCAGGCCCTGGCGCGGGAAGGCCACGTAGCGCACCTCGATGCCGCGCTTGTTCAGCTCGGGCACTTCGGCATGCAGCTTGTGGCAGTACGGGCAGGTGGTGTCGGTGAACACGGTGATGTGCGACTTGGTTTCGCCCTTGGCAGGGTAAACCACCATTTCGGAAGCCGGAATCGCATTGATGGTCTTGGCGATGGCCACGCGCTCGGCCTTTTCGGTCAGGTTGACCGGCTTGCCGTCCTGGATCTGGAACAGATAGCCCTGTACCAGGAACTGGCCGTCGGCGCTGGCGTACAGCACACGGCCGCCCTTGAGCTTGACCTCGTACAGGCCGTTGACCGGGCTGGCAGCGATGCTGTCGACCGGTATTTCCGACTCCAGCGACTGCAGCGACTTGCGAATCGCCTGCTCGGCATCGTTGGCCGCAGCCACGGCGAAGGAACTGGCCAGCGCCAGGGCGGCGGCGGCTAAAATCTGGGTCACGCGCATGAAAACTCCTGAAGGCGGACAGGGGGCCGAAAGCGGAACAGGCGTACCGAAAAACGGCCGCGATCCAGGGCCCGGGTGTAAACCGCGAAAGCGTACCACATTCGCCGCCCTGCATTGACTGCTGGCGACGCATGCAATGTGCGATCAGCGCTCAGCCGCGCGGGTGATGACGGGCATGCAGTTCCTGCAGGCGGGCGCGGGCCACATGGGTGTAGATCTGGGTGGTCGACAGGTCGCTGTGGCCCAGCAGCATCTGCACCACGCGCAGGTCGGCGCCGTGGTTGAGCAGGTGGGTGGCGAAGGCATGGCGCAGGGTGTGCGGCGACAGCGCCTTGCCGATCCCGGCCACCTGGGCCTGGTGCTTGATGCGGTGCCAGAAGGTCTGGCGGGTCATCTGCTCGCCACGCTGGCTGGGGAACAGGACATCGCTGGGGCGGCCGTTGAGCAGTTCGACGCGGCCGTCGCGCAGGTAACGTTCTACCCACACCACCGCCTCCTCCCCCATCGGCACCAGGCGCTCCTTGCTGCCCTTGCCCATCACCCGCAGCACGCCCTGGCGCAGGTTGACCTGATCGAGGGTCAGGCTCACCAGCTCGGTGACGCGCAGCCCGCAGGCATACAGCACCTCGAGCATGGCACGGTCGCGCTGGCCGATGGCCTCGCCAAGGTCGGGAGCCTTCAACAGGGCCTCCACATCGGCCTCGGACAGCGACTTGGGCAACGGCTTGCCCAGTTGCGGCATGTCGACCTGCAGGGTCGGGTCGAGGGCGATCAGCTTCTCGCGCAGCAGATAGCGATAGAAGCCACGCGCGCCCGACAGGAACCGCGCCGTGGAACGGGGCTTGTAGCCCTGGTCGAGGCGCCATGCCAAGTGGTCCAGGATCAGCTCGCGACCGGCATCGGGCAACACCATGCCACGTTCCTGAAGCCAGCCGTTGAACAGGGCCAGGTCGCTGCGGTAGGACGCTCGGGTGTTGTCGGAAAGCCCCTTCTCCAGCCACAGGGCGTCGAGGAACTGGTCGATCAGCGGGTGGTCGATGGCGGGCATGAAGACTCGGTGGTAGGCCGTAAAAATACCGCTAGTCTTCCATAACACCGCCGGCATAGGGAGCCCGAATGAACGAACAAGAGATATTGCTGGCATTCGGCGGGATCGGTGTCGCGGCCCTGGGCTGCCAGTGGCTGGCCTGGCGGCTGAAGCTGCCGGCGATCCTGTTCCTGCTGCTCAGCGGCATAATGGCCGGGCCGATCCTGGGTTGGCTCGACCCGCAGGAAATGTTCGGCCCGCTGCTGATGCCGCTGGTGTCGCTGGCGGTGGCGCTGATCCTGTTCGAGGGCAGCCTGACCCTGCACCTGTCGCAATGGCGCGAGATCGGCACGGTGGTGCGGCGCATGGTGACCCTCGGCGCGCTGTCCACCTGGGTGGTGATCAGCGCGGCCACCCACTGGCTGCTGGGGTTCGACTGGCTGCTGGCGATCCTGTTCGGCACCCTGACCCTGGTCACCGGGCCGACCGTGATCGTGCCGATGCTGCGGGTGGTACGGCCCAAGGCGGCGGTGGCCAACATCCTGCGCTGGGAAGGCATCGTCATCGACCCGATCGGCGCCCTGCTGGCGGTGGTGGTGTACAGCTTCATCATTGCCAGCGCCGCTGGCGACGGCCTGAGCCAGAGCCTGCTGACGTTCGCCGGGGTGATCCTGTGCGGCAGCGCCTTCGGCGTGGCCGGTGGCTGGCTGCTGGGCCAGGTGATCCGCCATCAATGGCTGCCCGAGTACCTGCACAACCTGGCCTCGCTGGCAGCGGTGCTGGGGATCTTCATCGCCTCCAACCAGGTGATGCACGAGTCGGGGCTGCTGGCGGTGACCCTGATGGGCATGTGGCTGGCCAACATGAAGGGCGTGGATGTGCGCCAGATCCTGCACTTCAAGGAGAACCTCAGCGTGCTGCTGATCTCCGGCCTGTTCATTCTGCTGGCGGCGCGCCTGGACCTGAATGCCCTGCTCGGCCTGGGCCCTGCGGTGCTGGCCCTGCTGCTGGTGATTCAGCTGATTGCGCGGCCGCTGAACGTGGCGCTGTCGACCTGGGGCTCGCAGCTCAACTGGCGCGAGCGTGCGCTGCTGGCCTGGATCGCCCCGCGCGGCATCGTGGCCGCGGCAGTATCGGCGATTTTCGCGATTCGCCTGGACGAGGCCGGGCACGCGGGGGCCTTGCTGCTGGTGCCGCTGACGTTCGCGGTGATCATCGGTACGGTGGTGCTGCAAAGCGCCACGGCGCGGCCGCTGGCGCGCCTGCTCAAGGTGGCCGAGCCTGCCCCCAGCGGGTTTCTGATCGTGGGCGCCAACGCGCCGGCCAGGGCCCTGGGCACGGCCTTGCAACAACTGGGCAGCCGGGTGCTGCTGGCCGATTCGAGCTGGGAGAACATCCGCGCGGCGCGCATGGAGGGGTTGCCGACCTATTTCGGTCACCCGGCCTCGCAGCATGCCGATGCGCACCTGGACCTTGTAGGCCTGGGGCACCTGCTGGGGCTGTCGCCGGCGGGCGAGCTCAACACCCTGGCATGCACGCGCTTTCGACATGATTTCGGGCATCAGCGCCTGTTCGTGCTGGCCAGCGGGCTGGAGCGCCAGCGCAGCGACAAGCACCGCGCCAGTGACGAACATCGCGGGCGCCTGTTTGGCAGCCAGGCGTTGACCTATGTGCAACTGGCCAACCTGTTCAACCAGGGCGCCGAGCTGTACACCACACACCTGACCGAGGCGTTTGGCTGGGCGGACTACCAGGCGTTGCATGGCGATCGCGCGACCTTGCTGTTTGCCCGCGATGCCAGTGGCTGGGTGTATGTGGTAGGACCGGATACGGCGCTGAAGCCGGGGCCTGGGTGGACGCTGGTGGCGCTGGTCCAGCCGCAGGCAGGTTGATCGCGCGGGCTTGTTGGCCGTTCAGAAGCCGGGCAACACCGGCACCGGCCGCTTGTCTTCGTCGATGGCGACGAAGCTGAACAACCCGTGAATCGCCTTCTCGCGACTGTCGCAGCTCATGCTTTCGACAAACACCTCCACCTCGACCTTCAGGCTGGTGGTACCCACCTTCACCACCGTCCCCACCAGTTCCACGATCGAGCCGGCGGCAATCGGGTGCTTGAAGTCGATGCGGTCGGTCGACACCGTCACCAGCGGCAAGCGGCAGAAGCGCGTGGCGGCAATGAACGACACCTCGTCCATCCACGCCAGCGCGGTGCCGCCGAACAGGGTGTTGTGATGGTTGGTGGTCGAGGGGAACACCGCCTTGGTCACGCGGGTCACCGACAACTGGGTACGGCGCTGGATCTCTTGCTCTCTACTGTTCATGACATCTCTGAAACACGAATGACGGACAACAAAAAAGCAGCCCGAAGGCTGCTTTCTTTTCGCATGGCGGTCCCGTGCCCGCCGGTCAAACTAGCCTCAGGCCAGTTTTTCCTTGATGCGAGCGGCTTTGCCGGACAGGTCGCGCAGGTAGTACAGCTTGGCTTTACGCACGTCACCACGACGTTTCACGGCCAGGCTGTCGATCTGCGGGCTGTAGGTCTGGAAAGTACGCTCTACGCCAACACCGTTGGAGATTTTACGAACAGTGAAAGCACTGTTCACACCACGGTTACGCTTGGCGATAACAACACCTTCGAACGCCTGCAGACGCGAACGGTCGCCTTCCTTCACTTTCACCTGAACGACAACAGTGTCGCCTGGGGCAAAGGTCGGGATCTCTTTGGTCATCTGCTCGGCTTCGAGTTGCAGAATGATTTTGTTGGTCATGCTGTGCTCCTAAGATAGGTCGTCAGACCCACCATCGATACGTTAACTATCGTCCCGCTCTCGGAGATACTCCTCGAGCAGCTTCTTCTCTTCTCCAGAAAGTGAGCGACTTTCCAGAAGATCGACGCGTCGTTCATAGGTCCGCCCAAGGGACTGCTGTAAACGCCAGCGCCGGATGTGTGCATGGTTGCCACTGAGCAACACGTCGGGAACACGCTGATCCGCATACACCTCCGGTCGGGTGTAGTGCGGGCAATCGAGCAGACCATCGGTGAAGGAGTCTTCCTCCGCCGAGTCCGCATGCCCTAAAGCTCCGGGCAGCAGCCGCGTAACCGCATCGATCAGGACCATCGCCGGCAGCTCGCCGCCAGACAGTACATAGTCGCCAATCGACCACTCTTCATCGACATGAGCCTGAATGAACCGCTCGTCAATGCCTTCATAACGACCTGCGATGAGAATCAACGACTCTGCATTCGCCAGTTCGCGTACCGCCGACTGATTCAGCTGACGGCCTTGTGGCGACAGGTAGATCACCTTCGCCGCTTCCCCTGCCTGCTGCCTGGCCTGAACCAGCGCATCTTCCAGGGGCTTGATCTTCATCACCATGCCCGGACCACCGCCAAACGGCCGATCATCCACGGTGTGGTGGCGATCTGTGGTGTAGTCCCGCGGATTGTGGCAGGTCAGTTGCAACAACCCCTGCTTCACCGCGCGGCTGGTAATGCCGTACTCACTGATGGCCGAGAACATCTCGGGGAACAACGTAATGACTTCGACACGAAGGCTCGCCATCGTCTAGAAGTCCGCGTCCCATTCCACCCTCATTTCGCCTGCAGCCAGGTCGACCTTCAACACGCACTGCCCGGTATAGGGCAACAGGCGTTCACGATCATCCAGGCTGCCCACGCAGGGCTTGACCACCATTACATCGTTCGCGCCGGTCTCCAACAGGTGATCAACCGTGCCGAACAGCTGTTCGTCCTGGTTGATGACTTTCAGACCTACCAACTGGTACCAGTAGTACTCGTCTTCGGTCAGGTCGGGCAAAAGGCTACGCGAGATGCAAATCTCGTAACCGCTCAGAAGACGGGCTTCATCGCGATCGTCGAGGCCTTTGAGCTTGGCAACCAGATCCTTTTGAGTGGATCGGCCGCTGACCAGCTCGACCTGCTTGACCACACCTTCGCGCCGGAGCGTCCAGTTGCGGTAATCCAACAGGTTTTCAATCGGATCGGTAAAGGAAAAGACCTTCACCTCGCCGCGAACGCCGTGAACCGAAAAAATCTTGCCAACAACGATCAGGTCGTCAGCTTTTTCTGGCGTCGCGCTCATACTATTCAGGCAGCAGCCTTAGCAGCATCTTTCAGCAGTTTTGCAACGCGCTCGGATGGCTGTGCGCCAACGCTCAGCCAGTGAGCAACGCGATCCTGCTTAACGGACAGGCGAACTTCCTGGCCACGAGCGATAGGGTTGAAGAAACCAACCTGCTCGATGTGCGAACCGGTAACCGGGTTACGCGAGTCGGTCACGGTCAGGGTGTAGAATGGGCGCTTTTTGGAGCCGCCACGGGCAAGACGGATGGTTAGCATAGAACATCGTTCCTGTAGTCGGTGCTGCAAATCATAATGCACAGCGGGCACACGGGTGCCCGAAAGGCCGCATATTCTCAAGGAATACACGGACTTTTGCAAATGCCTTTTCACGGCGAGCGACAAGCCGCCGTGCTGATCTGCGAATGAGCCGCTTCTGTATATAGAAGGCGGCACGGGTCCCGCCAGCGGCGGGGTTCCGGTCGGTGCCCCACGGGAGGCACCGGCCTGAATGTGGTTACAGCTTGGGCATGCCGCCGCCAGGCAGCATGCCGCCAAGGCCGCGCATCATCTTCGACATGCCGCCCTTGGTGGAAAACTTCTTCATCATCTTCTGCATCTGCTTGTGCTGCTTGATCAAGCGGCCGATGTCCTGCACCTGGGTGCCCGAGCCCATGGCGATGCGGCGCTTGCGCGAACCACTGATCAGCTCGGGGTCGCGGCGCTCGGCCGGGGTCATGGAGTTGATGATCGCCTCCATCTGCTTGAACTGCTTCTCTGCCGCGCCCTGGGCATTGCCCATCTGCGACAGGTTGACGCCGCCGATGCTCGGCATCTTGTCCATCAGGCCGCTCAGGCCGCCCATGTTCTTCATCTGCTGCAGCTGGTCGCGGAAGTCCTCGAGATCGAAGCCCTTGCCCTTCTTCAGCTTCTTGGCCAGCTTGTCGGCCTTTTCCTTGTCCAGGGTCTGCTCGGCCTGCTCGATCAGGCTGAGCACGTCGCCCATGCCCAGGATCCGCGAGGCAATGCGGTCCGGGTGGAACGGTTCGAGCGCTTCGCTCTTCTCGCCCATGCCGATGAACTTGATCGGCTTGCCGGTGATCGCGCGTACCGACAGCGCGGCACCGCCACGGGCATCACCGTCGACCTTGGTCAGGATCACGCCGGTCAGCGGCAGCGCCTCGCCAAACGCCTTGGCGGTGTTGGCGGCGTCCTGGCCGGTCATGGCATCGACCACGAACAGGGTCTCGATCGGCTTGACCGCAGCGTGCAGCTGCTTGATCTCGCCCATCATCTCGGCATCGATGTGCAGACGCCCGGCGGTGTCGACGATGACCACGTCGATGAACTTGAGCTTGGCTTCGCGAATCGCCGCCTCGGCGATGGCCACCGGCTTCTGGGTGATGTCCGACGGGAAGAAGGTCACGCCGATGTCGTTGGCCAGGGTTTCGAGCTGCTTGATGGCCGCCGGACGGTACACGTCGGCCGACACCACCATCACGCTCTTCTTCTTGCGCTCCTTGAGAAAGCGCGCCAGCTTGCCGGCGGTGGTGGTCTTGCCCGCACCCTGCAGGCCGGCCATCAGCACCACGGCAGGCGGCGCGCTGTTGAGCGCGAGGTCTTCGTTGGCCGCGCCCATCAGCTCTTCGAGTTCGGCCTGGACGATCTTCACGAACGCCTGGCCAGGCGTCAGGCTGCGCGACACCTCGGTGCCGACCGCGCGCTCCTTGACCTTGTTGACGAAATCCTTGACCACCGGCAGGGCGACGTCGGCCTCGAGCAACGCCATGCGCACTTCGCGCAGGGTGTCTTTAATATTGTCCTCGGTGAGCTTGGCTTTACCGGTGACATGGCGCAGCGTCTGTGACAGACGGTCGGTCAGGTTTTCAAACATGGGGATCCTTTCAGGCTCTGTAGAACCGAGGTTTATCAGCTGCCCCTGGCGCATTCGGCCAGCCTTGGGCAAGGGCAGGCCGGCGATTATAGCGAAGACTCGCGCACGCGCACACCATGGCGTCGGCCACCAGTCTTCCTTGGCAGGCGCGTTGTATGCCAAACTCAGGGCCTTTCGGGCTTGCCTAACAGGACTTATGCTCCCCTTGTCACCCAGCTTGCTACCCAATCTGATCGCCGCCTGCCTGTACGCCGCCGCGATTTTCTATCAAGGCACCCGCCTGGCCCGAGGCACCAAGGCCGACAAGCGGCTGCTCGGAATGCTCGGCGCCTTCGCCGTGGTCGCTCAGGGCACCGCGTTGTGCTGGCAGTTGCTCACGCCGCTGGGCCTGAGCCTGGACTTCTTCAGCGCCGCCAGCCTGATCGCCACCGCAGTGATTGCCCTGACCCTGGTCGCCACCCTGCGCATCCCGGTGGAGAACCTGTTGCTGCTGCTGTTCCCGCTGGGCCTGCTGACCGCGCTGATGGCGCAGTTCGCGCCCTCGGGCACGGTGCCGCTGGTCAACGAGGAGCCCGGCATCCTGGCGCATATCCTGCTATCGATCCTGGCCTACGGGCTGTTCACCATCGCGGTGTTCCAGGCCTTGCTGCTGCTGGTGCAGGATTACCAGCTCAAGCACAAGCACCCCTCGGGCCTGATCCGCAACTTCCCGCCGCTGCAGACCATGGAGAGCCTGCTGTTCGGCTTCCTGTGGGCCGGCTGGGCGCTGTTGTCGCTGTCGCTGATCTCCGGCTGGCTGTTCCTGGACAACCTGTTCGCCCAGCACCTGGTGCACAAGACCCTGCTCGCCTGCGTGGCCTGGATCGTCTTCGGCGTCCTGCTGTGGGGCCGCACCCGCCTGGGCTGGCGCGGTCACAAGGCGATCCGCTGGACCCTGGCCGGTTTCTGCCTGCTGATGCTGGCGTATTTCGGCAGCAAGCTGGTACGCGAATTCATTCTGCATATCTGACAGGCGACCTATGAACACTCTGCCGTTAGGCCCACAGGTCGCGGTACTGGCACTGACCCTGGTGTGGTCGGCGCTGTTCAGCGCAGTGGATGCCGCCCAGCAGCAACAGGGCGGCACCCGCCGCAATGGCCCCAGAAGCGAACGTGCACTGATGCTGGGCGCCACCCTGGGCAAGCTGCTGGTGTTCGCCCTGGCCTCGCTGCTGGGCTTTGCCCATGCCGGCGAGCGCGGCTTCTGGCTGGCCTGCGCGGCAGCGGCACTGGCCGTGCTGGTGCTCACCGACTACCTCCCCCGCCAGCTGGCCCGACGCTACCCCGACGCCCTGCTGGGCCTGGGCGAGAGCCTGCTCAAGGTGCCGCTCATGCTGCTGCAGCCACTGGCCTGGCTGCTCGATGGCGTTGCACGCCTGTTGCTGCGCCCCTTCGCGGGCAAGGTCACGGCCGTCACCCAGCATGACAATCGCCACGACACCCCCGGCGCCCCCGGCACGCCGGACGAGGAACATGCCCAGCACAGGAGCGACCTGCTCGGCAGCCTTCAGGCGCTGGACAAGGTGACGGTCAACGACATCCTGGTGCCGCGCAACGATGTCGACGGGATCAACCTCGACGAGCCGATCGAAAAGATCATCGAGCAACTGATCGTCAGCCGTCACACCCGCCTGCCGGTGTTCCACAGTGATATCAACCAGGTCGAGGCGATCCTCAACACGCGTCAGATCAGCCATCTGCTGCCCAAGGCCGAGCTGACCCTGGCCAACCTGCTGGCGGCGTGCTACGAGCCATACTTCGTGCCCGAAAGCACACCGCTGCAGCTGCAGCTGCTGAACTTTCACAAACAGCAGCGGCGCCTGGGCGTGGTGGTGGACGAATATGGCGAAGTGCAGGGCATCGTCACCCTGGAAGACATTCTTGAAGAGATCGTGGGCGAGTTCGAGGAAGAGCACAGCCTGGACAACCCGCACATTCACCCGCAGCCCGATGGGCGCTACGTGATCGAGGGCAACATTTCGATCCGCGAGCTCAACCGCAGCCTGGGCTGGCACCTGCCCAGCGACGGCCCGAAAACCCTGAACGGCCTGGTGACCGAGGCGCTGGAAAGCATCCCTGCCAGCGCGGTGTGCCTGAAAATGGGCCGTTATCGCATGGAAATCCTCGAAACCGAGGACAATTGCGCCAGCCGCATACTGGTCTGGACCGTTTCCCGCTAGCTATACTCGAGCCCGCCGGCGCTTGCCCGCGGCAGGTGCCGGAGCCTTCGCAGCACTCGACAGGGAAACGTTCATGACGACCAGCAGCACCTATAACAACAACGATGAAACCGCAGCGCCCCCAGTCAACTCGCCCGCCCGGGTAGCCACGGCCAGCTTCATCGGCACCGCCATCGAGTTCTACGACTTCTACGTATACGCCACGGCAGCGGCCCTGGTGATCGGCCCGGTGTTCTTCCCGCAGACCTCGGGCACCGCGCAGATGCTCTCGGCCTTCCTCACCTTCGGCATCGCGTTTCTGGCGCGCCCGCTGGGTTCGGCGCTGTTCGGCCATTTTGGCGACCGCATCGGCCGCAAGTCGACGCTGGTGGCCTCGCTGCTGCTGATGGGCATCTGCACCACGCTGATCGGCGTGCTGCCGGGTTACGACAGCATTGGCGCCTGGGCGCCGATCCTGCTGTGCCTGCTGCGCTTCGGCCAGGGCCTGGGGCTGGGCGGCGAATGGGGCGGTGCAGCGCTGCTGGCCACCGAGAACGCGCCCAAGGGCAAGCGGGCGTGGTTCGGCATGTTCCCGCAGCTGGGCCCTTCGATCGGCTTTCTGGCGGCCAACGGCCTGTTCCTGACCCTGGCCATGACCCTTTCCGACGAGCAGTTCCGCAGCTGGGGCTGGCGCATTCCGTTCCTGCTCAGCGCCGCGCTGGTGATCGTGGGGCTGTATGTGCGGCTCAAGCTCGAGGAGTCGCCGGTGTTCGCCAAGGCCGTGGCGCGCCACGAGCGGGTGAAGATGCCGGTGGTCGAGCTGTTCGCACAGTACTGGGCGCCGACCCTGCTGGGCGCGGCGGCGATGGTGGTGTGCTATGCGCTGTTCTACATCTCGACGGTGTTCTCGCTGAGCTACGGGGTATCGACCCTTGGCTACAGCCGCGAGACCTTTCTGGCACTGCTGTGCTTTGCGGTGGTGTTCATGGCCCTGGCCACGCCGCTGTCGGCCTGGCTGAGCGACCGGTACGGACGCAAGCCGGTGCTGATCGTGGGTGGGGTGCTGGCCATCCTGTCGGGGTTCACCATCGAGCCGCTGCTGACGTCGGGGTCGACCGCGGGCGTGGCGTTGTTTCTGGCCATCGAACTGTTTCTGATGGGGGTGACGTTCGCGCCGATGGGGGCGCTGCTGCCTGAGCTGTTCCCCACGCACGTGCGCTATACCGGGGCCTCGGCGGCGTACAACCTGGGCGGGATCGTCGGGGCCTCGGCGGCGCCGTTCTTTGCACAGAAGCTGGTGGCCATGGGCGGCCTGAGCTGGGTGGGCGGGTATGTGTCGGCGGCGGCAGTACTGAGCCTGATTGCAGTGCTGTGCCTGAAAGAGACCCGGCATACGGAACTCTGAAGACGGGCTGCTGCGCAGCTATCGCGGGTCAGGCCAGCTCCCACAGGCATCATCACTGTCCCTGTGGGAGCGGGCCTGACCCGCGATGACGTACTAAAGCCTTACAGCTCTACGCTGACTGCCTGCGAAGCCCGGGTCGCCTTGGCCCGCGCGGCTTCGATCGACTCGTCACGCGCCAGGCACACGCCCATGCGCCGCTGGCCATTCACTTCTGGCTTGCCGAACAGGCGCAGCGCCGTGTCCGGCTCGCTCAGCGCCGCGCCGAGGTTGGCGAAGGCGGTCTGCTGCGAAGTGCCTTCCACCAGAATCACTGCCGAAGCCGACGGCCCGAACTGGCGAATCAGCGGAATCGGCAGGCCCAGGATCGCCCGCGCATGCAGCGCGAACTGCGACAGGTCCTGGGAGATCAGGGTCACCAGGCCAGTGTCGTGCGGGCGCGGCGAGACTTCGCTGAACCACACCTGGTCGCCCTTGACGAACAGCTCCACGCCGAACATGCCGCGACCACCCAGGGCCTCGGTCACCGCACGCGCCACGCGCTCGGACTCGGCCAGCGCCTTGGGGCTCATCGCCTGCGGCTGCCACGACTCCTGATAATCGCCCTTCTCCTGGCGATGCCCGACCGGCGCGCAGAAGGTGGTGCCGCCCACATGGCGCACGGTGAGCAGGGTGATCTCGTACTCGAAGTCGATGAAGCCCTCGATGATGACCCGGCCCTTGCCGGCACGCCCGCCTTCCTGGGCATAGTCCCAGGCAGCCTGCACGTCATCGACGCCCTTGAGCAGGCTCTGGCCCTTGCCCGACGAGCTCATCACCGGCTTGACCACACACGGGAAGCCGAGGTCTTCGACGGCCTTGCGGTAGTCTTCGAAGGTGTCGGCAAAGTGGTAAGGCGAGGTTGGCAGGTCCAGCTCCTCGGCGGCCAGGCGGCGGATGCCCTCGCGGTTCATGGTCAGCTGCGCGGCGCGTGCGGTCGGCACCACGGTAAAGCCTTCGGCTTCCAGCTCCACCAGGGTGGCGGTGGCGATGGCTTCGATTTCCGGCACGATGTAGTGCGGCTGCTCGGCCTCGATCACTGCGCGCAGGGCGGCGCCATCGAGCATGTTGATCACGTGGCTGCGGTGCGCCACCTGCATGGCCGGGGCATCGGCGTAACGGTCCACGGCAATCACTTCAACGCCCAGGCGTTGCAGCTCGATCACCACTTCCTTGCCCAGTTCGCCACAGCCACACAGCAGTACTCGGGTCGCGGTCGGCGACAAGGGGGTTCCGATACGGGTCATCTCAGGTCCTCAGAGGGAAGGAATCCAGGGCCGCCCCAGCACGGTGCAACCCGGTGAAAAGAAGCGCCATTTTACATGGCGCAGGCGTTCTTGCGTGCGCGCCAGGCCATCGCCAGCCACACCACCGTCACCCCGGCGAACTTGGAGCCCAGCGCGGTACCGACCACGGCCGGGGTCAGTGCGCCGATCATGCCGAAGAAGATGAAGGTATCCAGCGGGATGCTCAGCGCCGAGCTCAGCCACAGGCGGTCATGCAACGGGCGCTTGGTGATGCTGAACACCAGCCAGTCGATCAGCTCCGATACCGCGAACGCGGTGGCGCTGGCCAGGGCGATGGCAGGCTCGGAGGTGATATAGGACAGCACCAGGGCGCCAAGCATGGCCAGCAGGGCGCCGTGGCCGAAGCGGGTCTGCACCATGTCGCGCAGGATGAACACCAGCCCGCCCCAGGCGGACCAGATGACGTCCAGGTGCGGGGCACTGGAGAACGCGTAGTTGATCAGCACCACGCTGGCGATATAAGCAATCAGAAAGAACATAGAAACACCGGTTGGCAAGCCGTACAGGGTACTTGAGTGCCCCCGCACGGCCAAGCCCGGGATCAGCCGGCGGCCTTGCCCACCGTCATCACCAGCCCCGCCGCCACGGCGCGCTCATGGCACAGCACCAGCACCTGGCGCCGTTCGTCGTTGGCCATGCGGCCCCAGCGCGTGATCTCGCTGGCGGTGCGCTGGCAGCCGGTGCAGATATCCTGCTCGTCCAGCGCGCAGATGTGCACGCAAGGCGAGGCCACCGGTCGTTCAGGGCTGCTCATCAGTCCTCCTGGGGTACAAGGTCACGGGCATAGCGCTGGGCGTTGTGCACATAGTGGGCAGCGCTGGCCTCGAGCAGTTGCTGCTGCGCCGGGGTCAGTTCGCGCACCACCTTGCCCGGCGAGCCGACCACCAGCGAACCATCGGGAATCTCGCGCCCCTCGGGCACCAGCGCATTGGCGCCGATGATGCAGTGCTTGCCGATGCGCGCACCATTGAGGATCACCGCACCGATGCCCACCAGGCTGTAGTCGCCGACCGTGCAGCCATGCAGCATGGCGTTGTGGCCGACCGTCACGCCCTTGCCCAGGGTCAGTGGCCAGCCCATGTCGGTGTGCATCACCGTACCGTCCTGCACGTTGCTGTTCTCGCCGATGTCGATCAGCTCGTTGTCGCCGCGCAGCACCGCGCCGAACCAGACGTTGGCCCCCGCCTGCAGGCGTACCTTGCCGATCAGCGTGGCGGTGGGCGCTACCCAGCTCTGTGGGTGGGTTTCGACGCGCAGGTCGCCCAGACGGTATTTCATGCGTGGTTCCTCACGGTGGGAAGGCGGCGGGTGGGCCCGCTCATCTTGTAGGGGTGCGCTCAGGCGGATGGTGCAGGCTGATGCGCGCATCGTAAAGCAGGTTGACCAGCTCGACGATCATGATCGCCGACAGGCCCCAGATCTTGTACTCGCCGAAACGGTAGCTGGGCACGTACCAGCTGCGGCCCTGGTAGTCGATGCGGTGGGTATGGTCGCGCGGGTCCTGGCGGAAGAACTCCAGCGGCACGCTGAACACCGCGGCAATCTCGGCATCGTTGGCGCGGTACTCGACATAGTCGGGAATCAGCCCGACAAACGGCGTGACCTTCAGCCCGTGCAACGAAACCAGCGGGCTCAGCGGGCCGATGACTTCGACCAGCCCGGGCGGCAGGCCGATTTCCTCCTCGGCCTCGCGCAGCGCGGTGAACACCAGGTCCGGGTCTTCGGGGTCTCGCCGCCCGCCGGGGAAGGCCACTTCGCCGCCATGGGTCGAGAGCCCCTTGGCGCGCAGGGTCAGCACCAGTTCGGGCGACTCGCTGCGGGTGATGGGCAATAACACGGCAGCCTCGGGGAACCGACGATCGGTCTCCAGGGTGCCCGGCGTGTGACTGCTCATTCGGCGAAGTAACTCGTCCAGCATGGTCTCTCTCGTTCTGTCGGGTCTCTGCATGATGCACCAAAGGCGCAGCCCGCCCAAGCCCCCGCGACAATCGCGCTTGCGGGCCTGCGCGCACTGGCGCGAAGATAGGCGCAGCCACCAGGAAGATAAGCATGAATTACTGCAGTGCGTGCGGCAAACCGGTCACTCATCGCATCCCCGACGGCGACAACCGCCTGCGTCATGTCTGCGATCATTGCCATACCATCCATTACCAGAACCCCAATATCGTCGCCGGCGTGCTGCCCAGCCATGGCAGCCAGGTGCTGCTGTGCCGACGCGCCATCGAGCCGCGACGTGGCTACTGGACCCTGCCGGCCGGCTTCATGGAAAACGGCGAGACCATGGAACACGCCGCACGCCGCGAGGCCGACGAGGAAGCCTGCGCGCGCCTGGGGCCGATGGCCCTGTACCAGCTGTTCGACCTGCCGCACATCAACCAGGTGCACGTGTTCTACCGCGCCGAGCTGGCCGACCTGGCATTTGCGGTGGGCGTCGAGAGCCTGGAAGTGCGCCTGTTCGAGGAAAGCGAGATCCCCTGGGACGAGCTGGCTTTCAGGACCGTGAGTCGTGCCCTAGAATGCTACTATCTCGACCGCCAGGGGCAGCATTACCCGGTACGCACCGAATGCCTGTCCCCGCGGGTCGAACCGCTCACTTGAACCCCAACGTCGCCACTTTCAGGGATACCGTTTCATGCGCTGGTTGCTTGCCCTCTTCTGCCTCGGTGTGGCGTCGGTGTCCCAGGCGGCGTTCACCGAAACCATTGTGCGAAAACCGCTTGGCCAGGTGACGCCCTCGACCCCGGCGCCCACCCCCTCCGGCGCCCCGTTGATCGACAAGGTGCTGGTGATCAAGTCCGAACGCCGCCTGCAACTGATGAGCGGCGACACCTCGATGAAGAGCTACCGCATCTCGCTGGGCAAGCAGCCCACCGGTGCCAAGCTGCGCGAGGGCGACAAGCGCACGCCCGAGGGGCTGTACTGGCTCGACTGGCGCAAGGTGTCCGACCGTTACAACCTGGCCATCCACGTCTCCTACCCCAATGTCAGCGACTCGGCCCGTGCCCGCCGCGAAGGGGTGAAACCGGGCAGCATGATCATGATCCACGGCACCCCGGACAGTGCGGACTACCCCGAGGCGCTGTTCCACACCCTGGACTGGACCGAAGGCTGCATCGCCATGACCAACCGCGACATGCGCGAAGTGTGGAACCTGGTCAGCGACGGCACGCTGATCGAGATTCGGCCCTGACCGAGCGTGCCCCTTCGCCGGCTCCTACCTGCCGCCCCCCCCCAAAACCTGCAGGAGCCGGCCTTGCCGGCGAAAAAGCGCCCACTGGCGAATCACCAATTGAAGGACCACCGCCCCGCGTGCTCTCCGGCCTGCAGCCACTGCCCGCCGACCAGCACCGGATACAATGCCGCCCCCTGCCCCACCTGCCCTTGCAGCGTACCGCCTGCCACCCCCGCGTCCAGCGCCAGGTGGTGCTGCCCCGCCGCAGCCAGTCGCGCCGATAGCCGCCAGCCGTCGTTGCACACCACGCGCACCTCGCCGCGCCCCAGGGCCAGCGTCCATGGCGCCACCAGGTTCAGCTGATCCGCCACCAGCGCACCCTGCCCGCTCACGCACCGCGCGCCACGCCCACTCAGTGCCAGTTGCCCCGACCACTCACCCCCCAGGCGATACGCCGAAGCCACACGGCTGGCCGGACCCTGCGGCATGACGCTCGCTTGCCAGTCCCACGGCCAGCCGCGCAATACCAGCCCCCAGCGCTGGCCCTGATACCCTGCCTGCACCTGCACCGCCCACGGGCGCACCTGCCAGCTCAACGGGCCAACGTCGCCGATCCGCCCGGCCTGCCCCTGCCACACGCTACCGGCCACGTCCTGCGCAGGCCACGGCGCAGCCTTGAACAACCAGCGCGCCGGCAACCCCGCCAGCAACGTCAGGCAGAACACCAACAGCATCCACCCCAACCTCCTGCGGCTCATCGCGCCAGCACCAGATCGAAACTCAGGCCCGACGGCGCCTGCTCCAGCCCCCATTGAAGCGGCTGAACGCCTTCACGCTGCAAGCTCAGCAACCACGCCTGAAGCCGCCGCTCGTCCTTGACCTGGCCGCGCACCTGCCACCCCGCGTCAACCGGCTGCACGTCGCTGAGCACGAGCTGCTGCGCCGCAGCCGACTGCTGCAATCGCTCCAGCGTCACCTCGGCGCCTGAGTGCATGGCCGTCGCCGAGGCGGCCAGTTCGCGCCACTGCGAAAGCTCGCGCCATTGGCCAAGGCCCTCGCGCACCACCAGGCTCAACAGCAAGAGGGCCACTGCGGTCCAGGCCAGCGGCATCAACCAGCGCCGTGCGGTGACGCTGCTCATGCTCCTGCCCCCAGGTCGAACACCAGTTGCACGGCATCTGCCGTGGCCGGCTGCACCGCCACCTGCGCCCCGGCACTGGCGGCCATGGCAGCCCACGGCGTGTCCGACGGTGCCTGCGCACCCTGCAACTGCAAGGTCCAGCGTGTGCCATCAAAGCGCGCACGCTGCAGCCGCCAGCCAGGCTGCGCCGAAAGCCACTGCACCATGGCGCCCTGCAATGCCTCCAGCTGGCGCAGTCGCAGGTTGCGCTCATCCCGCGTCTGGCGCTCGCGCTTGAGCCACTGCGTAGCCTGGCGCGGGGTGCTCAGCGGCCCGGTCACGGCCACCACCTGCGCCTTGTACAGCGTGGCCTGGCGCCACTGCAGGCCGAGCCACAGGGCACACCACACCACACCCAGCACGGCGCAGGCCGTCGCCAGGCGCCGTTGCCCCTGTGCCAGGTGCGGTGGCGCGCGGGGCGTGCGGCGCAGCTCGAACAGGCCGGGCAGACGTTCCAGCGCCGCCAGCGACGCCGGCCACGCGCCCTCGAATGCCTGCACCTGCCTGTCGCACCACACCGACGGCGGGGTTGCCCCCAACGCCGTCGGCCAGGCCAGCCACGCCTGGCGCCGGTCGGCGCCGCAGCTCTTGAACAGGCTAAGGTCCGGGCTGCGTCGCCAGCACCAGGCATCGCCGGGGGCAAGCTCCGGCAGCAGCTGGAACTCCGCCCAGCAGCGCTCGACCTGCAGGCCCCAGCCCTGGCAAGCCTGCAACCAGCCCGCCAGGCGTTGCCGGTCAATCACCGCCAGCTCAAGCCATCCCGAACCTCGCGACACACAACCGACATGGATCGCCTCGGCTGGCTGCAACACGCGATCTTCAAGCAGCAATGGCCACTCTTCACGCTTGAGACCCGGCGGCGCCTGCAAATGGAAGTGCGCGCATTCACTGCCCGGCACCACCAGCGCCACGCGACCGGCACCTTCCGGCGGTTGCCCGTGCCCCGCGCGCAGCACCTCACCGGCCCGCACCTGCAGCCAGCTCCAGCCGGCCTCATCGGGGCGCACCAGCAACCACGACCCAGGCTGGCGCCGTCGCCAGTATCGAATGTCAATCATTGGCTCTCCGGCAGGGCAAACGTACACACATAGGGGGCTCCATCACGCTGGAACTCGAGCCGTACACCACGATCGGGCGCAGCGCGTTCGGCAGAGGGCCAGGCCAGCCAACGGCTGCCCTGGCGAAATTCGAAAACGGGGCTGGACACCCCGGCCAGGCTGTCGCGCAGCACCCAGTGCGGGCGCTCGACGGCATACAGGTCGGCAGAGGTCTCCAACAGCAGGCGTGCATCGCGCCGGTCATAGCGCAGGCGTTGGCGCTGCAAGCGCGAGCCGCCTTCGGCCGCCGGCCACGCCGCCAGCGCCACCCATTGCAGCTGCAACTCGGCAGGCTGCCAGTCCAACCAGTTCAAGGCCAGGGGCAGGCGCTGCTCGTACAACTGGCGCAGCACCGTGGCGTCGAAGCGGCGCTCCAGCCCCAGGCAGAAGCTCAGCACCGGGCTCGCCTGCGGCGCTTGGTCGAGTCGCTCACGTACGCTCAGCCAGCCATTGACCAGCGCCGCCAGCAGCACACCCAGTACAGCGGTCAGTGCCAGCGCCACCAGCAGTTCGAGCAGGGTCAGGCCCTGCTGCCTGCGCCTCACGGGCGCACCAGAAACAGGCGGTACTGACCCAGCGGCTCACGTTCATCGCGGTCGGCAAACAGGCGCAGTTCGCCACCGCGCAGGTTGCGCACGCCGGTGGAACCCAGTTGCAACCGCCAGTGGCAGGTGCCCGGCCCCTGACGCAGCTCGCCGCTACTCAGTGCCTGCGCCGGCCAGTACTGCTCCACCACAAAGCGCGCCTGCAGTTCCCGGGCACACAGGCTGCCCAGCCAATGCTGCTGCACGCCCTGCTGCACCACCAGGCGCTGACGCAGTACCTGGCTGCTGATGATCGCCATGGTCGCGGCGATGCCCAGGGCCACGCTCACTTCGAGCAGAGTGAAACCACGCTGGCGAGCCTTCATGGCACGTTCACCACCTGCAGGCCGGCAGCATGACGCCAGTGCCAGCGCTGTCGGCCCTCGGCCCAGCGCCACTCCAGCCTCACCGGTCGGGCCAGCCCGGAGGGGGTGAACATCACCCGTGGCGTGCTGCCCGCAGGCCAGTCCGGGCGCAGCCCGGCCGGCCACTCGCCCAGCGCCACCGGCTCCACCTGCCACTGGTCGCCCTCGACCAGGCGCACGAACTCGGGCCGCTGCCCGTTCCAGCGCAGGCCGCGCACCTGCCCGCCATGCAGGGCCAGGTCGGCCTGCGCCCGCGACGCCGCGGCCAGGCGCTCCAGGGCCTGGTGCAAAGGCGCCTTGGCACTGTCGAGCGAGGCCACCGCCAGGGCGCTCATCAACCCGGCGATGGCGATCACCACCAGCAGTTCCAGCAGGGTGAAGCCACGCTGGGCCGGCATGCCTAGAGGTCCCAGTTACCGATGTCGGCATCGATCCCCTCGCCGCCCTCCACCCCGTCGGCACCCAGCGAATAGATGTCGATGCGCCCATGCTGCCCCGGCGCCCGGTACTGGTACGGTGTGGCCCACGGGTCCTGAGGGAGCCTGCGAATATAGCCATCGGCCCGCCAGGCACGCGGCACCGGCTCGGCCTGCGGCTTGCTCACCAGGGCCGACAGCCCCTGCTCGGCGGTGGGGAAGCGCAGGTTGTCGAGGCGGTACATGTCCAGCGCCTGCTCCAGGCTCGACAGGTCCGCCATCACCTTCTGCTTCATGGCCTTGTCCTGGCTGCCCAGCACACTGGGCGCCACCAGCGCGATCAACAGGCCGATGATGAAGATCACCACCATGATTTCCATCAGGGTGAAGCCGTGCTGGCGGGAACGTCGTGTCTGCATGGTAGTGCTCCTATTAAAGTGTGAGGCCCTGGTTGAGCTGCATGATCGGCAACAGCACCGCCAGCACGATGAACAGCACCACCGCGCCCATGACCAGGATCATCAGCGGCTCGAACAACGCCATCACGGTGTCGACCTGACGGGCAAAGCCGCGCTCCTGGTTGTCGGCCACGCGCTCGAGCATGTCGGGCAAGGTGCCGCTGGCCTCGCCGCTGGCGACCATGTTCAGCAGCATCGGCGGGAACTGCCCGCTGGCATCCAGCGCGCGGTGCAGGCTGACGCCGCCTTGCACATCGACCTGCACCCGCTCCAGCGCCAGGCGAATGCGTCGGTTTTCCAGGGTGGCGGTGGCCACCTGCAAGGCTTCGAGCAGCGGTACCCCGCTGCCGACCAGAATCGCCAGGCTGCGCGACAGCCGCGCGCTTTCCAGCACCCGCAGCAGCGCACCCACGCGCGGCAGGCGCAACAGCAGGTCGTCACGGCGCAGGCACCAGTGCGGCCGACGCAGCAGCCGCGCCGCGCCTGCCGCACCCAGCACCGCGGCGCCCAGCAGCCACGGCCCGGCCAGCAACAGCGCTTCGCTGGCGCCGATCAGCAGGCGCGTGATCAACGGCAGGCTCTGCCCGGAATGGGCGAATTGTTCGGTCAGCCTGGGCACCACGAAGCTCATCAGGCCGACCACCACCGCCAGCGACACCCCCATCAGCACGCACGGGTAGATCAGCGCGGTACGCGCCTTGTGCTGCTGGCGCTGCACCTGCTCAAGGTGGTCGGCCAGGCGTTCCAGCACCTGGGCCAGGCGCCCCGAGCGTTCGCCGGCCTCGACCAGCGCGCAGTACAGCGCTGAAAACACCCCGCCCTGGCGTGCCAGGCTGCGGGCCAGGCCCAGCCCCTCTGCCAGCGCGCCGCGCACCCCCACCAGCAGATTGCGCAGCGCCGGCTCCACCAACTGCCGCTCAAGGGTGGCCAGGGCATCCACCAATGCAATGCCGGCCCCTGTCAGCGTGGCCAGTTGCCGGGTCAGTTCACACAGCTGTGCGCGGCTCACGCGCTGGCGCCGTGGCAACACCTGCGCGTTGCCCTGCACCTGCAACTGACGCGCGAACAGCCCCTGCTCGCGCAGCAACTGGCGGGCATGGCGCTCGCTTTCGGCCTGCAGGCTGGCCTTGAGGGTGCGCCCGGCGAGGTCAACGGCCTGGTATCGGTAGGTCGGCATGGCTCAGCCCTGCACCGCGCGCAGCACTTCGGCCAGGCTCGTCTGGCCCTGGCGCAGGCACTCGCTGGCCATGCCGGCCAGGCTCTGGCGCCGGCCCTGCAGATGCGCCTGCATGGCCACCTCACTGGCCCCGTCATACAGCAGGCCGATCAGCCCGGCGTCCAGCTCGATGAACTCATACAGCCCCAGCCGGCCGCGATAGCCGCTGCCCTGACACTGCGCGCAGCCCACTGCGTGATAACTGTGCTCAAGCTCGACCAGCTCCGGCCACAACGCCCGCTCGGCCGCCTGCAATGGCTGCGCCACGGCGCAACTGCACAGGCGCCGCACCAGGCGCTGGGCCATGACCCCGCGCAGGCACGAGGCAATCAGAAAAGGCTCCACGCCCATGTCGCGCAGACGCGTCACCGCGCCCACCGCACTGTTGGTGTGCAGGGTCGAAAGCACCAGGTGGCCGGTGAGGCTGGCCTGCACCGCAATCTGCGCGGTTTCGCGGTCGCGGATTTCGCCAAGCATGATCACATCCGGGTCCTGGCGCAGAATCGCGCGCAAACCGCTGGCAAAGGTCAGCCCGGCACGCGGGTTGATGGCGGTCTGGCCGATGCCGGTGATGGCGTACTCCACCGGGTCCTCGACGGTGAGGATATTGCGGCTGCCGTCGTTCAGGCTGTTGAGGCTGGCGTACAGCGTGGTGGTCTTGCCCGAACCGGTCGGGCCGGTGCTCAGCACGATGCCGTTGGGTCGCCCCAGGCAGGCGCGCAGGCCCGCCTCGACGGCACCGGGCATGCCCAGGTTGCCCAGCGAGAGCAGGCTGGCCTGCTTGTCGAGCACGCGCATCACCACTCGCTCGCCGTGGATACCCGGCAGCGTCGAGACACGTACATCGACCTCGCGCCCACCCGAGCGCAGGGTGATGCGCCCGTCCTGGGGCTGGCGCTTCTCGGCGATGTCCAGGCGCGCCATGACCTTGATCCGCGACACCAGCATGGCCGACAGCGCACGTGGCGGGCGCAGCACCTCGCGCAGGTGGCCGTCGACCCGCAGGCGCACCACCAGGCTCTGCTCGAAGGTTTCCACATGGATGTCCGAGGCCTGCTGACGCAGCGCCTCGCCGAACAGCCCGTTGATCAGGCGGATCACCGGGGCTTCGTCATCGCTTTCGAGCAAGTCCTCGACCCGCGGCATCTCGCTGATCAGGCCGTCCAGGTCGACCTGTTCGCCAATGCCCTCGATCAGCGCCGCCGTGGCGTTCTCGCCGGCCTGGTACAACTGGCCCAGGCGCGTGTCGAACTCCCCCGCGTCGAAATGGCACACGGTCTGGGGCGCGCCATACACCCGCAGCAGCTCGTGCAACTGGTCGCTGTCGACATCCGGGCGCAGCCACAGGCTCCAGCCGTCGGCGCCAGGCGCCATGGCCAGCCCGCCCTGGCGCGCCAGGCGATAGGGCAGCAACGGCTTCACCAGGTGCCCTCGTCCAGGCGCTGGCGGCTGGCCGGGAACACCCGCAGCAACTCGCTGCCATCGGCCAGGCTGGGCAGGGCAAGCGGCGTGGTCTGTTGCAGGTTGCGGTATTTTTCGCTGCTGAGGCTGGTCAGGCTGGCCCCGTCACGCAGGATCCGCGGGCGGATGAACACCATCAGGTTCTGCTTCACGCCACGGCTGGCATCGGAGCGGAACAACCGGCCCAGACCGGGGATATCCCCCAGAAACGGCACCTTCTGATGGCTGGAGGTGACCTCGTCGCTGATCAGCCCGCCGAGAATGATCAGGCCGTTGTCCTCGACCATGACCTTGGTCTTGATCTCGCGCTTGTTGGTGATCACGTCGCTGGCCGCAGCGGTGTCGGCAATCGACGAGACCTCCTGCACGATGTCCAGGCGCACGGTGTTGTCACTGTTGATCTGCGGCTTGATGCGCAGTTTTACACCGACCTCCTTGCGCTCGATGGTCTGGTAGGGGTTGGTGTTGTCCTGGGTTACCGAGCCGGTCACGAAGGGCACTTCCTGGCCGACCAGGATCGACGCCTCGGCGTTGTCCAGGGTCAGCAGGGTCGGGGTCGACAGCAGGTTGAAGCCACTGTTGCTCTTGAGTGCATTGACCAGCATGGCGAAGTTGAAGCCGCCGCCGCAGTTGCCGATGCCGGCCGTCACGCCGTTCACGCCCGACAACAGTTTGCCCAGCGCCGCGTTGTCGCCGCTGGCCACGGCCCCGGCAATGCCGGTGATGCTGGCACCGCCGGTACCGAAGTTGACTGCGCCGGCACCGAATTTCTCGTCGGCGAACAGCCACTGCACGCCCAGCTCCTGGGCCCGCGAGTCGGACACTTCGGCGATGATCGCCTCGACCACCACCTGCGCACGGCGGATGTCCAGTTGCTCGACGATGGTGCGGTAGGCCGCCAGCTCGCTGTCGGGCCCGACCATGACCACGGCGTTGGTACCCTCCTCGTATTCCAGGCGAATGCCCGAAAGGTTGACCGGCACGGGCGCCTTGGCGTCCTTGTCAGCTTCGCCCGGCGCAGCGCCGGCATCCTGGCTGAGGCTGCGCAGCACCTTGACCACCTCGCCGGCATTGGCGTGACGCAGGTAGATCACCTGAGTGTTGGAGCTGCGCAATGCGTCGCCGGGGCGGTCCAGCTGCGCCAGCAAGGCACGCACGCGCTCGCGGCTGTCGGCACTGCCGCGCACCAGCAGGGCATTGCTGCGCGGGTCGGCGACCACCTGGGCACTGTCGGCGCCCTGCTCGCGGGCCAGCAGGCGGGTGATCAACTGGCTGGTATCGCTGGCGCTGGCATGGTGCAGCGGCATCACCTGCAGCGGCTCCTCGCTGACCTGATCGAGCTGGCGCAGCAGGCTGTCGATGCGCTCCAGGTTGCTGCGCCAGTCGGTCACCACCAGCAGGTTGGCGGCCGGGTACGGCGTGATCACCCCCACACGGGGGTCGATCAGCGGCTTGAGGATCGCCAGCATCTGTTCGCTGGCGGCGTTGCGCACGTTGAACACCCGGGTGGCGATGCCATCGCTGCCGGCCTGGGCCTTGCGCCCGCTCTCGACGGGCACCGGCTCCAGCCGCGCCGCCTGATCGGGCACGATCTTCACGCTGCCGTTGGGCAGGTCCACTGCAGCAAAGCCCTGGGCCCGCAGCTGGGCCAGGAAGATATCGTAGATCGCCTCGCTGTCGTGACGGTCCACCGTACGTACCGTGACCTTGCCTTTTACCCGCGGGTCGACGATGAACGTGGTCCCGGTGATGCGCGACACGCTGTCGATGAACTCGCCCAGGTCGGTGTCGACGAAATTCACCTCGTACAGCGGTGTACCGTCTTCGTCCGCTACCGCTTCGGGCTCGTCGAACGCCCAGGCCAGGTTGAGCCCCAGGGCCAGTACGCCAGCCACGCAGAATCTTGCGATCATCCCTTCATCCTTGGCGCTTGAAGCCGGTCACGGCGGGCCGTGGCGGCCAGGGCAAGCGCTCGCGCCGCCCCTGGTTGTCGAAAATCAGGCCATCGTCATCGATGTCCTGCAGCACGATGCCCGGTGCCAGGCGCTGGCCGCGAACGTAGGTACGCACCGCCTGCTCGTAGCGCAGCACTACCACTGTGGCGCTGGCGGGCACGGCCTTGAGGCCGCCCAGGTAATGCACGGGCAAGCGCGTGAGCGGCAGCGCGTCACTGGCCGGCGGCGCCTGCCAATGCCCGACCAGCAGGCCGGGCAGCTCAGCCGGTTGGGCCTCTGCGGCCGGCGCCGGCAGCGGCTCGCGGGCGGCCAGCAGCACGCACTGCGCAGCCAGCCAGCCGGCCAGGCTCAACAGCACGCCGTCGAGCACGCGGCCCGGGCTGATCAACTGGCCAGCCCGCGCGGGTGCCAGCCAGGGTGGCCCTGGACGTAACGCACCTGCGGCAGGGCCAGCGGCGGCAATTGCCAGCCCGGTGGCTGCTGCACCAGCCATGCTTCCACCCGCTGCCACAGTGGCTCGCCGGCGTCGCTGTCGAATTGCAGGCCGAAGGTGCGGCACTGGCCATCCTGTACGGCTACCCCGGAGACCCGTTTGCCGCCCGGGCTGTAGCTGACCTGCCAGGGCGCGCTAAACCAGCGCGGCAAATCCTGGCTGTTGTCGAGCAGCAGCGGCGTGCCGAACAGTTGCTCGGCAGCGTTTTCCAGCACCTGCTGTACCTGGCGTGCCGGCACCTGCACCACCGGGGCCGGGTAGCTGCCGGTGAGGCTGATCAGGTGTTCGCGGGTGATCGGCTGGCCGGCCGCCAGCGGGCTGTCGTAGCGCAGCCCCGGCAACAGCACCGGTGCCCCGCTGTCATCGGCCAGCGCCTGGTGCAGCAGGTTGTCCCAGCTGCCGCCACGGGTATCGCGTCGCCACAGGTTTTGCGGTGCCTGCGCCAGGGGTTGGTCGAGCCAGGCGGCATGCCCGGCGCGCTGTTGCTGCAACTGCGCGCGCAACGGCTCGACCCGCGCTCGGGCAGCCGGCGTGAGGCGGTGCTCGAAAGCGGGATGAAACTGCGCGGTGAACTGCCAGCGCCCGTCGCGATGCAGGCAGTTCACCGCGAACACGCCGCTGGCACGGTTGCCGGCCAGCAGCACCGGCACCTGCTTGCCGCTGGCCTGCAGTACCGAGACAGGCTGCGGCCACAGGTCCTGGCCACGGGCGCACAGCAGCCGGTCGGCATCGCTCAGACGCTCGGCCAGCCACAGCCCGGGGCCGGTGCCCACGTCCGCCAGGGCGATCACCAGGTCCGCCGCCTGGCGTGCCTGTTCGAAGGCCGGCAGCAGCGCCTGATACCACTGTTTGAGGGATGCGTTCTGGTCGCGGGCGTACGGGTCGGTAATGCCGACCACCGCCACCCGCACGCCGCCGCGGTGCAGCACAGTGAAGGCCGGCGTGCCCAGGGCCTGGGCGCGTTCGGGGGCCAGCCCCGCACCAAGCACGGCCTGACCGTACTGGCGATACAGGCCGGCGCACTGGCGCGGCCACAGCACCCGCTCATCGCTGCTCACGCGTACCTCGCTGCCCAGCATCCGGCTGCCCTGCACGCCACTGGCGCCCTGGGTCAGGTAGGCCAGGCCACTGCCGTTCCAGCCCTGGCCATTTTCCAGGGTCAGGCAGTTGCCCCGCCCCGCCGCCTCGCGCAGCTGTTCGAGCAGGGCACCCAACACCGCATACCCGCCGGTCTGTACGCCTTCGGCAAGGCTGGCGTCGAGCAGCGGGTTGAGCTCGGCACGCCCCTGGCGGGCATTGATACCGCTCATCCACGGTGCCTGGCCAAGGTGGCTGACCGGCCCCAGGCGCGTCGCCGGCACCACGGGCATGCCGGGCTGGCGCGCATCCAGGGTGTCGGCGAAATACAGCAGCTCCACCGTGCCGGCCTCTGCCGTCGACGGTGTGGCCAGGCTGGAACAGGCGGTCAGCAGCGGCGCCATTGCGCCAACGCCCATCCAGCCCAACACATCGCGTCTGTACATGCTCGCCATCTACTCCATCGCCCTCGGGCTGATCAACTGTCGCAGCGGATAGTGCGGCGAGGGGATTACAGTTTGATGGCAGTTATTCGACAGGGCGTACAAAACCCCATCCAAATCAAATGGTAAGGATTCATTTCCTTAAAGGTCTGTTCACAAAACTGCCAATCAATCATCACACTCGCTCTCTACAGTGCCGGTTTCCGTAGAAGCCACTTCACCCAACAAGGATATGAAGAGATGAGTCGAGACACCGGCGACAACCTGGACCGCAACACCAGTGGCAACCTGCCAATGGCGACTGTCCTGGATGCCTACCTGAGCCGCCGCAGCGTGGTGCGCGGCAGCCTCGGTGCCGCGATCGCGATGATTGCAGGGACGGGCCTGAGCGGCTGCTTCGACAGCGGCGGGGGCTCGAGCCACAAGCCGACCCCTCCGGTGGAACCCGAGAAACCGAAACTCAAGCTGGGCTTCAATTCCATCGCCGGTTCGCGCACCGACGCCTGCGTGGTCGCCGACGGCTACAGCGCCTACGTGCTGGCACCCTGGGGTACACCGCTGAACAGCGCGGGCAACCCGTGGAAAAGCGACGGCACCAACACTGCCGCCGACCAGGCCAACGCCATGGGCATGCACCATGACGGCATGCATTTCTTCCCCATCAACGGCAGCTCCGACGACGGCCTGCTGGCGATCAACTTCGAGTACATCGATGCCGACGCCCTGCACCCGGCCGGCCCGACCGTGGACGGCAGCGGCAAGCGCCCGGCCGAGGAAGTGCGCAAGGAAATCAACGCCCACGGTGCCGGCGTGGTGCGCCTGAGCAAGGTCAACGGACGCTGGCAAGTGGTCGACAACGACCCGCTCAACCGCCGCTTCACCACCGCCACGCTGATGGACCTGGCCGGCCCGCTGCGCGGCAGCGACCACGTCAAGACCGTGTTCTCCAACACCGGTACCCAAGCCCGCGGCACCAACAACAACTGTGGCAATGGCTTCACCCCGTGGGGCACCTACCTCACCTGCGAAGAGAACTGGCCAGGAATTTTCGTCAACACCAGCGGCGCCGTGCCGGACGATCAGCGCCGCATCGGGGTGAGCACCAGCAAGGGCAACTACGCCTGGGAAAGTGCCGCCGGCGATGCCAGCGAAGTGGACGGCGAGTTCACCCGGTTCATCCTTGACCCCACCGGCGCGACGGCCACCGACGACTACCGCAACGAAGCCAGCACCTACGGTTACATCGTCGAGATCGACCCCTATGACGCCAGCACCCGTGCGGTCAAGCGCACCGCCCTGGGGCGTTTCCGCCATGAAGGCTGCTGCCCGGCGCTGCCGGTAGCCGGCAAGCCGGTGGTGTTCTACATGGGCGACGACTCCAACAACGAGTACCTCTACAAGTTCGTCTCCACCGCCCTGTGGGACACCGCCGACGCCAACCCGAGCAACCGCCTGGCTACCGGTGCCAAGTACATGGACGACGGCAAACTGTACGTGGCGCGCTTCGACGCCGACGGCAGCGGCCACTGGCTGTTGCTGGATGTCGCCACCACCACCAAGGCCGGCACCACCCTGGGCGCGCTGTACACCGACCTGCCGGGCATCATCCTCAACACCCGTGGCGCCGCCGATGCCCTGGGCGCAACGCCGATGGACCGTCCGGAGTGGACCACGGTCAACCCGCTCAACGGCGACGTGTACCTGACCCTGACCAACAACAGCAAGCGCACCCCGGCCACAGTCGACAACGCCAACCCGCGCGGGCCGAACAAGCATGGCCACATCATCCGCTGGCACGACAGCGACGACCACCTGAGCTTTACCTGGGACATCTTCGTGTTCGGCGCCAACGCCGCCGGCAGCGCCGACATCAACCGCTCGGGGCTGACCGAACTCAACCAGTTCGCCAGCCCCGACGGGATGAGCTTCGATAGCCGCGGCATCCTGTGGTTCCAGACCGACAACGGCGAATCGACCCTGACCGACTACACCAACGACCAGATGCTGGCGGTGATCCCCACCGACCTGGTCGATGCCAGCGGCAAGCAGGTGCCGATCAATGCCCAGAACCAGGTCGACCTGCGCCGCTTCTTCGTCGGCCCCAACGGCTGCGAGGTGACTGGCATCGCCTTCACGCCGGACAACAAGTCGATCTTCGTCAACATCCAGCACCCGGAGAACTGGCCGTCGACCGACGTCGCAACCTCCGTCACCCCCGCCGGCACCACCGTGCGCCCACGCGCCTCGACAGTGGTGATCCAGCGCAACGATGGCGGTGAAATCGGCGTCTAGACCCGACCGGCACCGCTGCCCTTACCAGGGCAGCGGTTCGCGCCGGGTTACCCGCACCTGCTGCACCGGCACCAGGGCATGCCACTGCACCACGCCACGGGCATGTACCTGGTACTGGCTGCGCAGCACGTGAGCGTCCTGCTCGATCTCCAGCTGCAACAGAAAGTCCCCGCTGTTGAGCAACAACCCCTCACTCAAGCGTTCGAAGGTCGCATCGTCCAGCGCACCGAGTGCCTGGCGCAAGGCGCCGGCATCCCGGTAGCCGGTGGCCGGGCGTGCAGTGACCACCCGGCTCAGCAGTGAGCGGCTCATCCTTCCCTCATACAGCGCCTCCAGCAACGGCAACTGTTCAAGGCTCAGCGCATTCGCATTGAGCCGCCAGTGCGTGGTTTCGGGCAACGCACACAGCTGCGGGTAACGGGCCTGGCGTTGCGGGTCGGGGCCCAGCAGCAGGTTCAACTCGCTCATGTCCAGCATCAGCTGATTGGCCGCCAGGCGCGGCGGCGACTGGCGCAGGTAATGATCGTTCTCGGCGCCCTCGCGACGCGCCTGGTGATCGCTGTCGATCCAGTCGGCCAGGGCCTGGGCCAGCTGGGCGGCGGCCATGTCGCCGCCCAGCAGGTACTGCAGTTGGCGTTCGGCACGCTCGGCATCCTCGCCCACCAGGCTGTTGACGTTGAAACAGGTGTGCAGGTCGCGGATGCGCAGGGTCGCCGAACCGCCGTCGAACGCATACGGCAGCGCCTGGCCACGCAGCGCCTGCCAGAACAGCGGGCTGGCACGCCAACTGGGGTCTTGCAGGGCCTGCTCGGCAAAGGCCAGCCCGGCCCGCTCCAGCCCGCGCGCCTGCACGCGCTGCTGCACCAGGCGCACCGCATCGACCTGGGCGCGCCCCTCCTGTACCAGCCATGCCAGGCCACCGGCGACCATCGCCAGCACCACCAGCACCATCAGCAATGCCGCGCCCTGCTGTCGCTTGCCACCCATCGTCACGCTACCTCTGCCAAAGAGCGGCCAGTCAACACGGCGGATGTTTCAGGCACATGGCAAAGGCGTTGCCCGTCACCTTTGCGTCATAAAGCGCAGGCAGGATAAACCCTTCTTTTTCATGACCTTGGAGTGCTTCACATGGGCGGTATCGGGATCTGGCAACTGGTTATCGTGTTGATGATCGTGTTCATGCTGTTCGGCACCAAGCGCCTCAAGGGCCTGGGCGCGGACGTGGGCGAGGCGATCCAGGGCTTTCGCAAATCCATGGGCAACGGCCCGCAGGCCGACACCCCGGACGCCCCTGCCCCGGTGCAGCAGGTACAGCAGGGGCAACCGGAACAACGCAGCTGATGTTCGAGATCGGCTTTACCGAGCTGCTGCTGGTGGGCGTGGTCGCGCTGCTGGTGCTGGGCCCCGAACGCCTGCCGGTGGCAATGCGCACCGTGGGACGTGGCGTGGGCCAGGCCAGGCGTGCCATGGGGGCGCTGCGTGCACAGGTGGAGCGTGAGCTCGACACCCAGGCACTGACCCAGGAGCTGGATGCCGAGCCACTGCGGCGTCTGGAACAGGAACTGCGCCAGGGCGTGAACCTGCAGGCGCAGCCGACCCCGACTTCGACCAATGGACCCTGCCCATGACTGATACCCAAGCGGGCATGCCCCTGACCGCCCACCTGACCGAACTGCGGCGGCGCCTGGTGCGCTGCCTGCTGGCCGTCATGCTGGTGTTCCTGGGTTTGTTCCCGTTCGCCCAGACCCTCTATACCGCCGTATCCGAACCCTTGCGCCGTTACCTGCCCGAAGGCGCGAGCATGATCGCGACCAGCGTGACTTCGCCGTTCCTGGCGCCCTTCAAGCTGACCCTTATGGCTGCGCTGTTCGTCGCCATGCCGGTGCTGCTGCACCAGGTGTGGGGGTTCGTGGCACCGGGGATGTACCGCAAGGAACGGCGCATCGCCTTGCCATTGCTGGTATCGAGCATCGTGCTGTTCTATGCCGGCATGGCCTTCGCGTTCTTCGTGGTGTTTCCGATGATGTTCGGTTTTTTTGCCAGCGTGACCCCGGCCGGGGTGTCGATGATGACCGACATCAGCCTGTACCTGGACTTCATCCTGGCGCTGTTTCTGGCGTTCGGGCTGGCGTTCGAGATACCGGTGGCCACCTTCATCGTGGTGTGGGCGGGGGTGACGGATGTGGCGACACTGCGCAAGAGCCGGCCTTACGTGATCGTCGGATGCTTTGTGGTGGGCATGCTGCTGACCCCGCCGGACGTGTTTTCACAGACCTTGCTGGCGGTGCCGATGTGGATACTGTTTGAAGTGGGGTTGCTGGCGTGTGCGGGGGTGCAGCGCAAGCAGGAACAGACGATGGAGGTTGCCTGATCGGACCTCTTCACCGGCAAGGCCGGCGCCTACAGGGTGTTGCGTCGCACATGAACCCTGTAGGAGCCGGCCTTGCCGGCGAAGAGGCAGACCTGCCAATCAGAAATCAGCGAGCTGCCAGACCTCGTAGGCCGGGGTCTCGTAGGGGTGGCTCGCCTTCAGGGCCGCGACTACCGGCCCCACCAGCGCATCGTCCACCACCAGCTCGACCCGCCACTCCTCGACCTGCTCGACCACCCCGCTCTGCCCGATGAACGGCTGGCTGCCGCTCAACGGACGGAACTGGCCCTGGCCCAGCACCTGCCACGCACAGCTGTCGTAGGCGCCGATGCGTCCGCCACCGGCGGCGAACACAGCGGCCTTGACCTGCTCCACATGGCTGGGCGGCACGAAGAAGGCGAGTTTGAACACCCTCAGTTCACCCAGGCCCGCGCGTTGCGGAACATGCGCATCCAGGCGGCGTCTTCGTTCCAGTCATCCGGGCGCCACGAGTTCTGCACCGCACGGAATACCCGCTCAGGGTGCGGCATCATGATGGTGACGCGCCCGTCGCGGCTGGTCAGGCCGGTGATCCCGCGCGGCGAACCGTTCGGGTTGGCCGGGTAGGTCTCGGTGACCTTGCCGTGGTTGTCGACGAAACGCAGGGCCACGCAACCGGACAGGTCGGCTTCCAGCAGTGCCTCTTCGCTGGCGAACTCGGCATGCCCTTCACCGTGCGCAATGGCGATCGGCATGCGCGAACCGGCCATGCCCTGCAGGAAGATCGAGTTGGACTCCTGCACCTGGACCATCGCCACGCGCGCCTCGAACTGCTCGGAGCGGTTGCGCACGAAGTGCGGCCAGAACTCGCTGCCCGGGATCAGCTCGTGCAGGTTGGACATCATCTGGCAACCGTTGCACACACCCAGGGTGAAGCTGTCGCTACGCTCGAAGAAGCCCTGGAAGGCGTCGCGGGCGCGGCTGTTGAACAGCGCCGACTTGGCCCAGCCTTCACCGGCACCCAGCACGTCACCGTAGGAGAAGCCGCCGCAGGCAACCATGCCCTTGAACTCGTTCAGGTCGACGCGACCGGCGAGGATATCGCTCATGTGCACGTCGATGGCGTTGAAGCCGGCACGGTCGAACGCCGCAGCCATTTCCACCTGGCCGTTGACGCCCTGCTCGCGCAGTACCGCCACCTGTGGGCGAATGCCCTTCTTGATGTAAGGCGCCGCGATGTCGTGGTTGACGTCGAAGCCCAGCTTGACGCTCAGGCCCGGGTTGTCTTCCTCGAGCAGGCCGTCGAACTCCTGGTCGGCGCAGTCGGCGTTGTCGCGCAGGCGCTGGATCTGGTAGCTGGTCTCGGCCCACTGGCGCTGCAGCAGGCGGCGGTCGCCGGTGAACAGCACTTCGCCGTTCAGGCTGATGGCCACGTCGGCACAATTGACCGGCTTGCCGATCACCGCCACGCAGTCTTCGCCAAGGCCGGCGGCGCTGAACTGGGCCAGCACGTCCGGGGTGGCGTCCTGGCGCACCTGGATCACCGCACCCAGCTCTTCGTTGAAGAGGATGGCCGCGACTTTCTCGCGCTTGCCGGTCAGGGTGTCCAGTTCCAGGTTCAGCCCGCAATGGCCGGCGAAGGCCATTTCCAGCGCGGTGGCCAGCAGGCCGCCGTCGGAGCGGTCGTGGTAGGCCAGCAGGTGACCGTCGGCGTTCAGGCCCTGGATCACCGCGAAGAACGCCTTGAGGTCTTCGGCGTCGTCGACGTCCGGTGCCTGGCTGGCGAGCTTGCCGTGGGTCTGGGCCAGGATCGAGGCGCCCATGCGGTTCTGGCCGCGACCCAGGTCGATCAGGATCAGGTCGGTTTCGCCCTTGTCCATGCGCAGTTGCGGGGTCAGGGTCTTGCGGATGTCGGTAACCGGGGCAAAGCCGGTCACGATCAGCGACATCGGCGAGGTCACGGTCTTCTCGCGACCTTCATCTTCCCAGCGGGTCTTCATGGACATCGAGTCCTTGCCCACCGGAATGGTCAGGCCCAGCTCGGGGCACAGTTCCATGCCCACGGCCTTGACCGCGTCGTACAGGCGCGCGTCTTCACCGGGGTGGCCGGCAGCCGACATCCAGTTGGCCGACAGCTTGATGTCGGACAGCTTGCCGATGCGCGAGGCCGCCATGTTGGTCAGGGTCTCGCCGATCGCCATGCGCCCGGACGCCTGGGCGTCGAGCAGGGCCAGCGGGGTGCGCTCGCCCATGGCCATGGCTTCGCCGGTGTACACGTCGAAGCTGGTGGCGGTGACGGCCACGTCGGCCACCGGGACCTGCCATGGACCGACCATCTGGTCGCGGGCGACCAGGCCGGTGATGGTGCGGTCACCGATGGTGATCAGGAAGTTCTTGCTGGCCACGGCCGGGTGGCGCAGCACGCGCTGTACCGAGTCGGCGAGGTCCAGGGTGCTCGGGTCGAAATCGTCGCCCAGCTCGGCTTCGCGGCTGACCGAACGGTGCATGCGCGGGGCCTTGCCCAGCAGCACTTCCAGCGGCATGTCCACCGGGCTGTTGCCGAAGTGGCTGTCGGTGACGGTCAGTTGCGGTTCGGCAGTGGCTTCGCCGACCACCGCGAACGGGCAGCGCTCGCGTTCGCAGATGGCGGTGAAACGCTCCAGGTCCTTGGCGTCGACCGCCAGCACGTAGCGTTCCTGGGACTCGTTGCTCCAGATTTCCAGCGGCGCCATGCCCGGCTCGTCGTTGGGCACGTTGCGCAGCTCGAAACGACCGCCACGGCCGCCGTCGTTGACCAGCTCGGGGAAGGCGTTGGACAGGCCGCCCGCGCCGACGTCATGGATGAACGCGATGGGGTTGGCATCGCCCAGCTGCCAGCAGCGGTCGATGACCTCCTGGCAGCGGCGTTCCATTTCAGGGTTTTCGCGCTGTACCGAGGCGAAATCGAGGTCGGCAGAGCTGGCGCCGGTGGCCATCGACGAGGCAGCACCGCCGCCCAGGCCGATCAGCATGGCCGGGCCGCCGAGCACGATCAGCTTGGCGCCGACGGTGATCTCGCCCTTCTGCACATGGCCTTCGCGGATGTTGCCCATGCCGCCGGCGAGCATGATCGGCTTGTGGTAGCCGCGCACTTCTTCGCCATGGGGGGTGTTGATCGACTGCTCGAAGGTACGGAAGTAACCGGTCAGTGCCGGGCGCCCGAATTCATTGTTGAACGCCGCGCCGCCCAGCGGGCCTTCGATCATGATGTCCAGCGCGGTGACGATGCGCTCCGGCTTGCCGTAGGGCTTTTCCCAAGGCTGTTCGAAGCCCGGGATCTGCAGGTTGGACACGGTGAAGCCGGTGAGGCCGGCCTTGGGCTTGGCGCCGCGACCGGTGGCACCTTCGTCGCGGATCTCGCCGCCGGAACCGGTAGAGGCCCCCGGGAACGGCGCGATGGCGGTCGGGTGGTTGTGGGTCTCGACCTTCATCAGGATGTGCACCGGCTCCTGCACCGCGCCGTACTGGCGGGTTTCAGGGTTCGGGAAGAAGCGCCCGGCGGTGGAACCGACGATCACCGAGGCGTTGTCCTTGTAAGCGGACAGCACGCCTTCGCTGTGCATCTGGTAGGTGTTCTTGATCATGCCGAACAGGCTTTTTTCCTGGCTCTGGCCGTCGATATCCCAACTGGCGTTGAAGATCTTGTGGCGGCAGTGCTCGGAGTTGGCCTGGGCGAACATCATCAGTTCGATGTCGTGCGGGTTGCGCTTGAGGCCCTGGAAGCTGGTGACCAGGTAGTCGATCTCGTCTTCGGCCAGGGCCAGGCCCAGCTCGACGTTGGCTTTTTCCAGCGCGGCGCGGCCACCGCCGAGGATGTCGACGGCGGTCAGCGGCTTGGGTTCGGCATGGCTGAACAGGCCGGCAGCCTCTTCGAGCCTGCCCAGCACGATCTGGGTCATGCGGTCGTGCAGCAGCTCGGCGACGGCGGCCACATCGGCCTCGCTCAGTTCACCGCCGACATAGAAGGCAGTACCGCGCTCCAGGCGCTTGACGTTCTCCAGGCCGCAGTTGTGGGCGATGTCGCTGGCCTTGCTCGACCAGGGCGAGATGGTGCCGAAACGCGGCATGACCAGGAACAGGCGACCGCTGGGCTCCTGTACCGGCACGCTCGGGCCGTACTTGAGCAGGCGCGCGAGCACATGCTGTTGGTCGGCACTCAGCTCGCCGTCAACCTCGGCGAAATGGGCGAATTCAGCGTACAAACCACTAACAGCGGGGACTTTCTGGCTCAGTTGCTCGAGTAATTTACCGTGGCGAAAGGCAGAAAGGGCAGGAGCGCCGCGCAGGATCAACATCGTCGGGACAGCCTCAGGAAGGGGGTGTGCTTAGAGGCCGTGCATTCTAGCCTAAACCGCCGCCGACGGCACCCGAAACGCTGCATCGGCGACAGGCCGAATGTCGGCAAGCCGACAAGAGTGCTTCACGAGATGACAAAAACCCGTCCCGACGCGGTTTTATCGGGCTGTGCTAGCAGACAAGCCGGATGTTGTCGAGATATGGCGCGGCAGGTCCTTTGCGTATACTGCACCCTATGTTTGCCCAGACTGCTGTGCGCCAGCGTTGTGCCAAATGGCTCATCGCAACCGGACTCTTCCTGATGCTCGGTGCCTGTGTTGAAAAACCCAGCACCCTGGAGCGTGTCAAGGAGGACGGCGTGCTGCGCGTGATCACCCGCAACAGCCCGGCCACCTACTTCCAGGACCGCAACGGCGAAACCGGCTTCGAGTACGAGCTGGTCCAGCGCTTTGCCGACGACCTGGGCGTGAAGCTGCAGATCGAGACCGCCGAAAACCTCGACGACCTGTTCAACCAGCTCGGCCAGCCGAACGGCCCGGTGCTGGCGGCAGCGGGCCTGGTAAGCAGCGAGCAGCGCAAGCAGCAGGTACGTTTTTCCCACCCGTATCTCGAAGTCACCCCGCAGATCATCTACCGCAACGGCAAGCCCCGCCCCACCGACGCCGGCGACCTGGTCGGCAAGCGCATTCTGGTACTCAAGGGCAGCAGCCATGCCGAACAGCTGGCAGAGCTGAAAAAACAGTACCCGGCCCTGCAATATGAAGAATCCGACCAGGTCGAGGTGGTCGACCTGCTGCGCATGGTCGACGAGGGCCAGATCGACCTGACCCTGGTCGACTCCAACGAAGTGGCGATGAACCAGGTGTACTTCCCCAACGTGCGGGTCGCCTTCGACCTGGGCGACGGGCGCGACCAGCGCTGGGCGGTGGCGGCCGGCGAAGACAACAGCCTGCTCAACGAAATCAACGAATTCATCGACAAGGTGCACAAGAACGGCACCCTGCAACGGCTCAAGGACCGCTACTACGGCCACGTGGACGTGCTCGGCTATGTCGGCGCCTACACCTTCGCCCAGCACCTGCAGCAGCGCCTGCCGCGCTACGAGAACCACTTCAAGACCTCGGCCAAGAAGGAACAGGTGGACTGGCGCCTGCTGGCGGCGATCGGTTACCAGGAGTCGATGTGGCAGGCCGAGGTCACCTCCAAGACCGGCGTGCGCGGGCTGATGATGCTGACTCAGCGCACCGCCCAGGCCATGGGCGTGTCCAACCGGCTCGACCCGCGCCAGAGCATCGAGGGCGGGGCCAAGTATTTCATGCATGTGAAGAAGGAGCTCGATGACGACATCGAGGAGCCGGACCGCACCTGGTTTGCCCTGGCCGCCTACAACGTGGGCAGCGGCCACCTGGACGATGCACGCAAGCTGGCCAAGCGCGAGGGGCTGAACCCGAACAAGTGGCTGGACGTGAAGAAGATGCTGCCGCGCCTGTCGCAGAAGCAGTGGTACAGCAAGACCCGCTACGGCTATGCCCGTGGAGGCGAGCCGGTGCATTTCGTGGCCAACATCCGGCGCTACTACGACATCCTGACCTGGGTGACCCAGCCGCAGTTGGAGGGCAGCCAGGTGGCCGAAGGCAACCTGCATGTGCCGGGGGTCAACAAGACCAAGCCGGCCGACGCTTCGCCGCCGCTCTAGTTTGCAGCGCCTGTATCGCGGGCCAAGCCCGCTCCCGCAACAACGGGGGAGCGGGCTTGACCCGCGATGGTCACACCACGGTTATCAGGCCTTGGCCCGCCGAGCCCTGAAGAACTCGGTCAGAATCGCCCCGCACTCCTCGGCCAGCACCCCGCCCTCGAACAGCACCCGGTGGTTCAGAAACCCCTGGGTAAAGAATTGCCCCTGGCTCTGCACGATCCCTGCCTTGGGCTCCAGGGCCCCGAACACCACGCGGTTGACCCGCGAATGCACGATCAGCCCGGCGCACATGCTGCACGGCTCCAGCGTCACATACAGCGTGCTGCCCGGCAGCCGGTAGTTGCTGGCCGCCTGCGCCGCCGCGCGAATGGCCACCATTTCGGCATGCGCGCTGGGGTCGCTGCCGCTGATCGGGCAGTTGAAGCCTTGCCCGATCACCTCGCCGTGCTGCACCAGCACCGCGCCCACCGGCACCTCGCCCAATGCAGCCCCCTGCGCCGCCAGCTCCAGCGCCAGGCGCATGAAGTGCTGGTCGCGGCTGCGGTCGATGATCTGCGGCTGACGCATCACGCCACCTCGATGGCGGCCATCAGGCCGGTTTCCATGTGATCGATCACGTGGCAATGGAACATCCAGGTGCCGGGGTTATCCGCCACCAGCGCCACCTGCGCCCGCTCGTTCTTGCCCAGCAGGTAGGTGTCGGTGAAGTACTGCTCCGGGATCTTGTGGCGATTGGAGCTGAGCACCCTGAAACTCATGCCGTGCAGGTGGATCGGGTGCTGGTACTGGGTCATGTTCTTGAGCTCGAAGATGTAGCTCTTGCCCTTCTTCAAGGTGGCGATCGGCCGGTCGGAACAGGTCTTGTCGGTGATGTCCCAGGCCTGCCCGTTGATCTGCCACAGGCTTGGCGGCTTGCCGTTCTCGGTATTGACCGACACCGAGCCTACCCACTCGAAATTGAAGTTGATCTTCTCGGCGTTGGCCAGGTCCGGCTCGGCGATGGGGTTGGCCGGCAGCGCCGGTGGCCAGTCGCCCGGTGCCTCGCTGCTGGCCACCGAACGCAGGGTGCCCAGGCGCACCGAGCCGTCGCGCAGCGACAGCTCCTCACCGGCTGCCGGCATGCGGATGGCCAGGCAGATGCGCATGCCGGGGCCCAGCCAGTAGTCCTTGCCCAATGGGCGCGGGGTGATCGGGTTGCCATCCAGCGCATAGATACGCGCCTCGAAGTCGCCCTTGAGGTTGATGCGGTAGGTCAGGGTGTTGTCCAGGTTCAGCAGGCGCACCCGCACGATCTGCCCGGCGGGCATTTCCACCACCGCGTCGGGCTGCCCGTTGATGGTGATCAGGCGCCCTGCGGTACCGCCACGGGCCGCTTCGCGCGGCACGCTGAACTCGACGAAGTTGCCCTGCTCGTCCACGTGCCAGTTCTTCAGGCTCAGGGTGCGCTCGTGCTTGAAACCGGTGGGCTCGCACTCCTCCACGATCAGCGGGCCGACCAGGCCGCGACCCAGCTCTTCGCTGCTGTTGACGTGGGGGTGGTACCAGAAGCTGCCGGCATCCGGCACGCGGAACTTGTAGTCGAAGTACTCGCCCGGCAGCACCGGCAGCTGCGACACGTAGGGCACGCCGTCCATTTCCAGCGGCAGGCGGATACCGTGCCAGTGGATGGTGGTGGCCACCGGCAGGTGGTTGATGAACCGCACCCGCAGCCACTGCCCCTGGCGCACCCGTAGCTCGGTACCCGGCGCGGACGGGCCGAACGCCCAGGCCTGGGTGGTGTGCCCGGCCACCAGCTCGACGTCCAGCGGCGCGGCGATCAGTTCATAGTCATGCCCGGCCTGCTCGTCCTCGACCTTGCCCATCCAGTAACGTGCGGCGCCCCCGGCGCCCAGGCCAACCACCACCAGGCCAGTCAGCCCCTTGAGCATTTGTCGACGGGTAAAGGACATCGGAACAGGCACCTCGTATCGCGAAAACAGCCTGCCAGCCATGACCGGGCTGGCGGTAAGGGCGAATACGATACACCTGCATTTGCGAAACTTTAAGTGAAGAGTTGCCCCGGCAGCGGCACACGATGCCGCACCCACCCGCGCAGCACTATCTACCGCACCTGCCCGCTGGAGCCAGCCCATCCTGCCATGGCCCAGACCAAGGAAGGATCGCCATGCCCCAGCCCCCCAACCCACAACGCGCGCAGCTTCAGAGCATTGCGCGCCAGCTCGTCGTCAACTGCCCGGACATGCGCCAGATGGCCCGTGAGGTGGCCGTCGACGCCCTGAAGAAGTTCGCCCGCAGCAGCCTCGATCCGGACACCGTGTACCTGCACCGTTTCAAGGCGGCCCAGTCCAACCCCAGAAGCTTCAGCGGCTGGGAGCACCGTGAGCTGCCCTACCAGTCGCTGACGTTGCCGCAACTGGTGATGCAGCGCTTCGACGCCAACGACCAGGACAACGCCGACCTGCTCGGCTACCGCACCGGCTTCTACCGCGAAGGCGCGCATGCCGGGGTGTTCGACGAACGCAACGAAGTCCCCATGGCACCGGCCGATGTGCTGCGCTACTTCTGGCAGATCGACTTCAGCTCGGACTTCAAGCAGAAGATGCAGGCGTTCTGGGCCGACAGTGCAGAGGCGTTTCGAAGCATGGCCAAGGCCAACTTCCTGAGCAAGGTAGTGGAAGCCTGCGAACACGCAGACCTGCCCGAACAGCGCAAACGCTACCGCCTGCTGGCCCGGGCACTGGCCGGCACCACCGACTGGCCGCCCACCCTCGAACAACTGCAGCAAACGCATGTTCCCGACCAGGGGGTGCGCCTGCATGCCTTCGACATCGGCGGCTACGTCGCCAGCGACATGCTGCGTGCCGTGCTGCCCGATGGCTACCAGGCGCTGTACATGCCCGGCGAGGTCACGGCCCTGCACCTGTTTGCCAACCCTGCGCAGCTTTACTGGTGGGTGCTGCAGAACACCAATGCCGCAGATAACCGCGCGCGCCTGATGGCCCACTTCGCGTTGTCCAGCCATGCCGAACACCCCGCCGGGGTCGGGCTCGAGCATCTGATCGACCTGCTGTTCTCCAACTGGGCCGGCAGCGCACACGATGCCATCAACCTGCTGGACAAGCCGGTCGAGCAGGATGCATTCAGCTACCTGCGCGATGCGGCGCGACAGCGCATGAGCGACGACGCGCACTTCGCCCTGCGCTCCAACGCCGACCTGCGCAAACAGATGTGGGTGGCGGACCTGCACGCCTTTACCCGGTTCGCCGGGGCAATGGCCGCCTTCGACTGGCCGGTTGCACTGGCTGCCGTGGGCGCAGGGCTTGGCGAGACCGGCCTGTCCATCGACGAGGCGATCAACGGCCACACCGAACGCCAGGCGGGCGTCATCGGCGCCGTACTGGCCTGCATCGACACGCTGTTCAACGCGACGCTGCTCGGCGAGGAGACCGGTGAAGCGATACGGGTCGACAGCGAGGTGCCCGCCGTCGCCGAGCCCTATGTGGAGGCCGAGGACGAACCCCTTGCCACTGCCGAGGATATCGACGCCCAGGTGCCCGCCCCCCTGCGACCGACACCGGCTTCCCAGCGCCTGGCCACCTTCGAGACCAATGCCCTGCTCGATGGCGAAAAACCCGGGGTCGGCAAGATGCAGGGCATCTACTCGCTGGCCGACGGTTTCTATGTAGCGATCGGCGATTTCGCCTACCAGGTGCGGTACGTGGGCGAGCTCAAGAGCTGGGTGGTGATCGACCCGAACACGCCCTTTTCGTTCTACCGCAACGTGCCCATCCGGCTCAATGCGCAACAGCAGTGGGAGCCCGTCGCACAGGGCCGCCTTCTGGGGGGTACACCGCGCTTTCGCCTGAAACTGTGGGGCCGCAGCGACTACGCGCCACCCCCTGCCGAACGTATCCCCACGCCCTACGAGCTGCTCCCGCGCCAGCAGGCACAGCTGCGTTCGGTGGATGACGAACAGCTCAGCGGCATTACCTATCGGGCCAATCAGCCACACCTGGAAGAAGCCTGCGACCTGTTTCGCAAGCTGCGCAGCAAGCTGCTGAACGATGCCAAGGAGTATCTGAGCACGGTGGAGCTGCCGCCACGCCCGCAACTGCCGCTGTTCGAAAGCAACCCGGCGCCCAAGCAGATCTTGTGTGGTTGCTACTCCCGCTGCGACGGCGTGGTGATCGGCGAATGCCACGCACACCTGGGCAGCAAACGCTTTCTGATCGACAACATGGCGCAACTGCGCAAGCAGAAGGTCAAGGTGCTGTACCTGGAGCATCTGCTGACGGACTTTCACCAGGCCGACCTCGATGCGTTCAACCGCACAGGCAACATGAGCCAGCACCTGCGCGACTATGTGGCCGAACTGGACCGAAGCCAGGCCACCGACAGCAGCGGACGCTATACCTTCCAGCAGGTGATGCTCACCGCACAGGCCAACCAGGTCCGCCTCCAGGCCATCGACTGCATGGCCAGCTATCGTCAGGCCTGGCTGGCCACCCCGCCGGGCCCGATCCGCCAACAGATGATGAACTTCTTTGCCCATCGGGTCATTGCAGCAGACCAGGCCCTGCACCCCAGCAGGTGGATCGCCTTCGTGGGCAACACCCACACCAACACGTTTGACGGCGTGCCAGGGCTTGCCGAGCTGCAGGGCGCCATCGGCCTGCGCATCGAAGACATCGAGTGCGGGCTGCCTGTTCGATTCGGCGTGGACCCCGGTATCCAACCCGACCAGTCGGCCAACCTGGCGGCGGTCAAATGCGACCTGCTGCTGCAGGTGCCCATTGCTCCCGCACACGGCGTGGCACGCACCCTGGAAGAAAAGCTGCGCGCTGTCGGCTCCTTCAGTTTCACCCAGGTGGAGGGGACCTTGCAGATGATCCACCGCAGCAAGGACCTGACGCTGCACTACACCCCCATCCAACGGGACGGCACGTTCTACTACATCGATCGGGCGAGCTGGCCACGCGTGGACAAGCGCCGCATGCCAAGCCTGGCGCAACTGTCGACCCTGGTGACATCCAACGGGCTGACCTTCGTGCCACTGTAACGGCGCCGCCCAGCTTTGCTTGCTGCCTGAGCGGGCCGGGCTGGCTGGGCGGCCCGCACTACTTACTTACCGCACGCTGCTCGCCGCCCCCGGCCAAGCTGGCCCCTCGCCCCTGACACGGAAGTACCGCCATGCCCCTGACCGCCCAACAGACCCACGACCACGAACAGCTGCAGAACCTGGCCCGACAACTGGTCAAGCATTGCCCCGACATGCGCCAGATGGCCCGCGAAATCGCCAGCCATATCCTGAAGAAACACACCCGCAGCACGCTGGACCCGGACGCGGTGTACCTGCACCGGTTCAACACCGCGCATAGCAGCCCGCGCACCTTCAGCGGCTGGGAACACCTCGGCCCGCCCAGCGAATCGCTGACACTGCCGCAACTGGTGATGCAGCGTTTCGATGTCAACGACCAGGACAACGCCGACCTGCTCGGCTACCGCACCGGCTTCTACAGCCGCGGGCCGGGCACAGGCCTGTTCGATGAGCGCGATGAAGTGCCGATGGCCCCGCGCGAGGTACTCGACGAGCTGTGGAAGGTCGACTTCTGCAGCGCCTTCCACCAGGACCTGACCCGCTTCTGGGCCCGTCATTCGGACAACTTCCGCACCCTGGCCAAGGCCAACTTCCTGAGCAAGGTGCTCGAAACCTGCGCGCACCAGACCGACCCCGCCCGCCTGGCACGCTTGCGGCGGGTGGCCACTGCCCTGGCCGGTGACGCCAGCTGGCCGCCCTCGCTGAGCCAGTTGCAACAACAGGCCAGGCCGGTGGCGGGGGTGCGCCTGTGCACCTTCGACATCGGCGGCCATGTGGCCACCGATATCCTGCGGGTGGAACTCGACGACGGTTACCAGTTGCTCTACATCCCGGGCGAGGTCGACGCCCTGCACCTGTTCGCCAACCACAGCGAGCTGTACTGGTGGGTGCTGCACAACACCAATGCGGCGCAGAACCGCGCACGTTTCATGACCCACTTCGCCCTTGCGGACCGCGGCGAAAAAGCCAGCGCGGTGGGGCTCGAGCACCTGATCGACGTGCTGTTCAACAACTGGGGCGGCAACGGTCACGACGCACTCAACCAGTCGAACACGACCGTGCATGGCGATGGGTTCACCCACCTGCGCGATGCAGCGCGTCAGCGCATGATCGACGATGCGCACTTCTCGCTGCGCTCCAACGCCGACCTGCGCAAGCAACTGTGGATCGGCTACCTCAAGGCCTTCGGCACGTTCGCCAGTGCCATGGCCGCGGTCGACTGGCCGGTAGCGCTGGCTGCCGTGGGCGCCGGGCTGGCCGAAACCGGCCTGAACATCGATCAGGCGGTCAACGGGCACACCACTGCCCAACGCAAGGCCGGCGTGATCGGCGCCGTGCTGGCGGCCATCAACACGCTGTTCAATGCCACCCTGCTCGCAGGCCCGGCCGTCACCGGTGAAATCGCCGAGATCGAACCCAGCCTGGACGCGGGCACGCAGACTGCACCCGTCGAGCCCGAACACACGCCAATGGCCACCCCGGCGGAACTCGCCGAGTGGGCACCTGCGCCGCTGATACCGGCCGAGCGCTCGCAACTGCTGGCCCCGTTCGAAACCAACGTGCTGCTGGACGGGCACGCCACCGGCAGCGGCAAATTCCAGGGTATCTACACCCTGGACGATGGCTTCTATGCCCAGATAGACGGGTTCCCCTATCACGTGCGCTACATCGGCGAGCTGCGTTCATGGGCGGTGGTCGACCCGCAAAACCCCTACTCGTTCTACCGCAACGTGCCCATTGGCCTGAACGACGAAGGCGTATGGCAACCGCTGGAGCAGGGTCTGAAAGGCGGGGCGCCACGCTTTCGCCTCAAGCTCTGGGGCCAGGCCCAGGTACCCGCGCCCGGCCCGGAACGCGTGCCCACCCCCTATGAAGTCGACAAGGCGCTGCAGCCCGAATTGCTCAAGGCCTCCAACGGTGGCGAGGAGTCGAACCTGAGCGGGCGCACGTTCTCCCCCAACAACCCCGCCCGCGAACAGGCCTACGCGCAATTTCGCACCTTGCGCGACCTGCTGGTCGACGACGCCGAAGCGTTTTTCAGCACCGCAAGCCTGCCGCAGCGGCCACCGCTGCCAACATTGGCTGCCGATGCCAGCGCCAGGCAGATCATTCGCAGCGTGTACGAAAACAGCGAGGGCCTGGTGGTCGGCGAAGCCCATTCACAACTGGGCAGCAAGCAGTTTCTGATCGAGAACATGGCCCTGCTCAAGCAGCAGAAGGTGCGGGTGCTGTACATGGAGCACCTGATGACCGACTTCCAGCAGGCCGACCTGGACCTGTTCAACCAGACAGGTCAGATGCCCCAGGCACTCAAGACCTACGTGACCGATCTGGACCGCGGCTGGCACACCGACCCCGCCCAGCGCTACACCTTCATGCAGGTGCTCAGGAGCGCGCAGAAACAGGGCATCCGGATACAGGCCATCGATTGCATGGCCAGTTACCGCCAGGCATGGATGGGCCCCCGACCACCCGCGATTCGCCAGAAGATGATGAACTTCTTCGCCCACCGCGTGATCGCTGCCGACCAGGCTGCCCATGGCGCCGGCAAATGGGTTGCACTGATGGGCAACACCCACGCCAACACCTTCGAGAGCGTGCCCGGGGTCAGCGAACTGCAAGGTGTGATCGGTGTGCGCGTCGAGGACATCGAAATCGGCAGCAGCGCAAGCGTCGGCCGCGACCCGGGGCTTTACGCAGTGGACGACGGTATCCGCGAAACCCGCGTGCAGGGCGACCTGCGCCTGCAGGTGCCGATTGCCCAGCCGCCCTCGGCCTCGGGCACGCTGGAAAGCCGGCTGGCCAAACCGGGGGCGTTCGGCTTCAAGGACATCGACGGCAAGATGACCCTGGTGCACCGCAGCAAGGACCTGGCGCTGCACTACACGCCCATCGCAAGGGACGGTGAGTTCATCTATATCGAACGCACCAGCTGGCCATGGCTGGACAAGCGACGCCTGCCGGACCTGTCGGAAATGGCCTTCCAGCTGTCCCGGTACGGCTTGAAGTACGTGCCGCTGTGACGCCAGGCAGGCGGCGATGAAAAAAGGGCAAGGCCGCCTGGCCTTGCCCTTGCTTTCGCCTCGCGGCAACCGGGCCGCTAGGCCTGGTGCGTCAACTAGTGCTTGAACATCACATGGCGCACGGTGGTGTAGTCCTCCAGGCCATACATCGACATGTCCTTGCCATAGCCGGAGAGCTTGGCGCCGCCGTGGGGCATTTCGCTGACCAGCATGAAGTGCGTGTTGACCCAGGTGCAGCCGTATTGCAGGCGTGCGGCCAAACGGTGGGCGCGGCCCACGTCGCGGGTCCACACCGAGGAGGCCAGGCCGTAGTCCGAATCGTTGGCCCACGCCAGGGCCTGGGCCTCGTCGTCGAAGGCGGTGACCGTGACTACCGGGCCGAAGATCTCATGGCGCACCACCTCGTCGTCCTGCCGGGCGCCGGCAAGTACGGTCGGCTCGAAGAAGAACCCTGGCCCGGCGACACGCTGGCCACCGGTCACCACCTCGATGTGCGACTGCTCGCGGGCGCGCTGCACAAAGCCTTCCACGCGCTCCAGATGCTGCTGGGTGATCAGCGGCCCGAGCTCGGTGTCAGGGTCGTCCTGCAGGCCGTAGCGGATGCTGGCCACCGCCTCGCCGAGCTTCTTCACGAACGCCGCGTACACGCCCTTCTGCACATACAGGCGGCAGGCGGCGGTGCAGTCCTGGCCGGCATTGTAGAAGCCGAAGCTGCGCACGCCTTCGACCACGGCATCGATATCGGCATCATCGAACACGATCACCGGGGCCTTGCCGCCCAGCTCCATGTGCATGCGTTTCACGCTGTCGGCGGTGCCGGCGATGATGCGGCTGCCCGTGGCCACCGAGCCGGTCAACGACACCATGCGCACCTTGGGGTGCCCGGTCAGGGGCTTGCCGACACTCGGGCCGCGGCCGAAGACCACGTTCACCACGCCTGCCGGGAAAATCTCCGCCATCAGTTGCGCCAGCTTGAGGGTGGTCAGCGGCGTCTGCTCGGACGGCTTGAGCACCACGGTATTGCCTGCGGCCAGGGCCGGCCCGAGCTTCCAGGCGGCCATCATCAGCGGGTAGTTCCACGGTGCGATGGAGGCCACCACGCCCACCGGGTCGCGACGGATCATCGAGGTGTGCCCTTCCAGGTACTCGCCGGCGGCACTGCCTTGCAGGCAGCGGCTGGCACCGGCAAAGAAGCGGAACACGTCGGCCACGCCCGGCAGCTCGTCGTTGAGCGCCGCCGCGTAGGGCTTGCCGCAGTTGTCCGCTTCCAGGCGCGCCAGCTCCGGGGCGTGGGCGTCGATCGCATCGGCCAGTTTGAGCAGCAGCAGCGAACGGTCCTTGGGGGTGGTCTGCGACCAGCTGTCGAACGCCGCATCCGCAGCGCACACCGCGGCATCGACCTGGGCCAGGCTGGCCTCGGGGATCTCCACCAGCGTGGCCCCCAGGGACGGGTTGAGCACCGCCAGGGTTTCGCCTTCACCGGCGATGAGTTGTCCATTGATCAGCAGGCAGGTTTGCATGGGTTCTCCTGTGCGGCGAGGTTGGCCGCCGCCATAAAAAAGTCGCAAGCGCTCCGTGCCCGCAGCCGGGCTGCGCACAGGGGGAGCATTACAGGGGGGCAGGCGCCGGGCGCCCGCAGGTTCAGAGTGCGGCTTCAGGCACTGCCGTGCTGAACAGCCGGGTGCGCCAGGCCAGGTACACCAGCCCCAGCAGCACCCAGCAACAGCCGAGAATCAGCGCGTCGGCATCCAGGCTGATCAACATCCAGCCCGAGGTGAAGGCGCCGGCCAGGGGGAAGATCACCCCGCGGACCACGCCGGCCTTGTCGCCGATGCTGCGGTCGAAGGTCAGTTTCAGTGCGCACAGGTTGACCGAGGTGAAGGCCAGGAAGGCGCCGAAGTTGACCAGCGAAGTAGCCGTGGCGATGGTCAGGCCGAACCCGACGAAACCGAAGGCCCCGCACAGGGCGATGTTGAATACCGGGGTCCTGTAGCGCGGGTGCAGCACGCCGAACAGCTTCTGCGGCAGCTGGTTGTCGCGGCCCAGGGCATACAGCAGACGCCCCACGCTGGCCTGGAACGACAGGCCGGCGGCGAAGTGGGCAATGATGATGCCGGTGAGTACCACGCCGAAGAACAGGTCGCCACCGATGGTCTTGGCGATTTCGAAGGCCGCGCCGTCGATGTTCTCGAACAGGCCCGCCGGGTGCGCCAGGTACATGAAGTACGAGGAGCCCACGTACAGGCTGCCGCCGATCAGGGCCACCAGCAGGATGGCACGCGGGATGGTACGCTCGGGCTCGACGGTTTCTTCGCTCAGGGTCGACAGCGCGTCGAAGCCCAGGAACGAATAGGCGGCGATCGCGGCCCCGGCCATGGTGGCCGAGAACGGCACGTCGGCATTGAAGAACGGCTTGACCGAGAGCAGACCGCCCGGGCCGTTGATGGCCGACACGTAGTGCCAGCACAGCGCGATGAACACCGCGATGATGGTCAGCTGGATCAGCATCAGGATGATGTTGAAGCGGTTGGCGACCTGGATGCCCAGGATGTTGAGCAAGGTGGTGGAAACGATGAAGCCGGTGATCCAGCACCACTGCGGTACATCCGGGAACGCCAGGCTCAGGTAGCTGGCCCCCAGCAGCCAGATCAGCATCGGGATGAAGAAGTAGTCCAGCAGCGCGGCCCAGCCGACCATGAAGCCGATGCCTGGGTTGAACACCTTGCGGGTGTAGGTGTAGGCGGAACCGGCCGCCGGGAAGATCCGCACCAGGCGCCCGTAGCTCAGGGCGGTGAAGATCACCCCGATGGAGGCCACCACATAGGACAGCGCCACGGTGTTCTGGCTGGCCTGGGCGATCACGCCATAGGTGCCGAACACGATCAGCGGGGCGATGAAGGCCAGGCCGAACAACAGCACGGACACCGGCCCGAGGGTCCGGCGCAGGTGCGCGGAGGAAGTCGATGCGCTCATGGTTAGGGCCTCAGGCTGCGTAGGTGTAGGCGGCGCGGATCACGTCGAGGTAGCTCTCGACTGACATCTCCTTGGCGTTGCTCGCATCGGAAATGTTGCTCTTGGACTTCTCTGCGATGGCCAGGAAGTCCTCCTCGCGCACCCCGGCCACATCGGCAAAACGCGGAATACCCAGCTCGCGATTCATGCGGAACAACTGCTCCACGCCCGCTTCGGCGGCAGCGCTGGCGCCAAGATTGGGGTCGATGCCCAAGGCATAGGCGACATCGGCATGGCGGCGCAGGTCGGCGTCGCGGTTATGGCTGAACACGAACGGCAGGAAGATCGCGTTGCCCACCCCGTGCGGGGTGTCGTACATGCCGCCGATGGCTTCGGAGATGCAGTGCACGCTGGCGATGTCGGCATTGCCGAAGGCCATGCCGGCAATCAGGCTGGCGATCAGCATCTGTTCGCGGGCCTCGCGGTTGTCCGGCTCCTGCACGGCGGGCTTGAGGTACTGCGCGATCAGGCGAATGGCATGCAGGGCCAGGCCGTCGCTGATCGGGTTGGCCGGCTTGCCGGTGTAGGCCTCGATGGCGTGGGTCAGCGCGTCCATGCCGGTGGCGGCGGCGATGTGCGGCGGCAGCGTGGCGGTGATGTCCGAGTCGAGCAGCGCCAGAACCGGGCCGATGCGGTAGTCCAGGATGCTCATCTTGAACTGGCGGCGGGTGTCGGTGATCACCGAGAAGAACGTGACCTCGCTGCCGGTGCCTGCGGTGGTCGGGATCGCCACGATAGGCAGCACCGGGCCCTTGAGGGTGAAGGCACCTTCGTAGTCCTCGACCTTGCCGTCGTGGGTCAGCAGTACGCTGATCGCCTTGGCCGCGTCCATCGCACTGCCGCCGCCCACTGCCAGCACGCCATCGATGCCCTTGCCGCGATACAGCTCGGCGGCGCGGTTGACGTCTTCGCTGCGCGGGTTGGGCTTGACGTCGACGATCTCGTCATAACGCACGCCGGCCTTGTCCAGGCTGGTATAGATGCTGTCGAGCAGGCCGGCGTTCTTCACGCCCGGGTCGGTGACCAGCAGCACGTGGCGCAGGCCCAGGTCGGTCAGGTGCTCGCCGGTACGCTGGCGCAGGCCAGGTTCCATGACGATCTTGGTAGGTAACAGAAACTGGAATTGCATCGGTAGGTTCCTCTCGCACTGGGGCGCACTTGCAATGTTGTAGTTATGGCAGACGAGTCAGAGGGGCCGCCTGGGCGGTGGGTGTCTGGTTATTGTTGTGGCGGTTGCCGATCGCCGAAGCCGATGGACCGCTTGTCCAGGCGCTGCACGGTGGGCACAGGCCGGTATGGGGCCAGACACTAAGACACGGGTAGCGGATCGACAATTACTAAAAACTCAAGGGAGCATTCGATTAAATCGAATGCTCCCCGTGCACCGGGGGTAGCGGCCTACAGGTGCTGCCCGTGGCGCGCCATGATGTGCCGCACCACGCTGTAGTCCTGCAGCGAGTCGCTGGACAGGTCCTTGCCGTAGCCCGAGCGCTTGAGCCCGCCGTGGGGCATTTCGCTGACCAGCATGAAATGGCTGTTGATCCAGGTGCAGCCGTACTGCAGGCGCGCCGCCACCTGCATGGCCTTGTCCAGGTTCTGGGTCCACACCGACGAGGCCAGGCCGTATTCGGAGTCGTTGGCCCAGTCCACGGCCTGGGCCAGCTCGTCGAAACGGGTCACGGTGACCACCGGGCCGAACACCTCGCGCTGGACGATCTCGTCGGTTTGCCGGCAGCCTGCCAGCAGCGTCGGCTGGTAGTAGAACCCGGGCCCGGCATGCATCGCCGCACCCGTGACGCACTCCACGTGCGGCTGGCTGAGGGCGCGCTCGACGAAGCTGGACACCCGGTCGCGCTGGCGCGTGCTGATCAGCGGGCCGATCTCGTTGTCGGCATCGTGCGCGCCGGCATAGCGAATGCTGCTGACCGCAGCCCCGAGTTCGGCCACCAGCCGGTCGTGGATGCCGGCCTGGGCGTAGACCCGGCACGCCGAGGTACAGTCCTGCCCGGCGTTGTAGTAGCCATAGGCACGCACGCCCTCGACCACCGCCTGCAGGTCGGCATCGTCGCAGACGATCACCGGGGCCTTGCCGCCCAGTTCCAGGTGGGTGCGCTTGAGGGTTTTGGCCGCTGTGGAGAGGATCTTCTGCCCGGTGACGATATCGCCGGTCAGCGAGACCATGCGGACCTTGGGGTGGCCGACCAGGTGAGCGCCGACGTTCTCGCCACCGCCGCAGATGATGTTGATCACCCCGCGCGGCAGGATCCGCGCCAGCGCCGGCGCCAGGGCCAGGATCGACAGCGGGGTGTGTTCGGACGGCTTGAACACCAGGGTGTTGCCTGCGGCCAGGGCCGGCGCGATCTTCCAGGCGGCCATCATGATCGGGTAGTTCCACGGCGCGATCGATGCCACCACCCCGATCGGGTCGCGGCGCACCATGCTGGTGTAGCCGGGTACGTATTCGCCACTGAGCTGACCGGTCTGGCAGCGCACCGCGCCGGCGAAGAAGCGGAACACATCGACGGTGGCGCTCAGATCATCCTTGCGCGCCAGGTGCAGCGGCTTGCCGCAGTTCAGCGCTTCGAGCCGGGCGAAGGCGTCGGCGTGCTGCTCGATGGTACTGGCGATCTCCAGCAGCAGGTTGGAGCGCTGCTGCGGCGTGGTGCGGGCCCAGCCGGCGAACGCGCGGTGGGCGGCCAGGATCGCGGCCTCGGTCTGCTCGGCGCTGGCTTCGGCGATAGGGGTCAGCACCTGGCCGGTGGCCGGGTTGAGGATCGGCTCGACGACGCCCTCGCCTGCGACTAGTTCGCCATCGATCAGGAGTGCGGTGGACAACGGGGTCTGCGCGACTGGCATGTGCAGGGTTCCTTCTTGTGGTGTGGCCATGCGGCTAAAGGGATGACTTGCGCCCGCCGTGGGGCTGCTCGCGGGCGACCGTCAGAAACGGGTCGACCAGCGCCGGGCGCGCAGTGCCGCGGCGCCAGGCCAGGCCCACGTCGAGGGTCTGGGTCAGGTCGGCAATCGGGCGGGCCTCGATGATGTCGCCTTCCAGCGACCACGGGCGGTAGGTCATGTCAGGCTGTATCGACACCCCCAGGCCCGCTGCCACCAGGCTGCGCACCGCCTCGGTGGAGGCCGTGCGCAGGGTGATGCGCGGCTGCAGCCCGGCCTGCGCCCACTGGCGCTGGGCGGTGTGGTCCATCTCGTCGACGTTCAGCTGGATCAGCGACTCCCGGGCCACGTCGCCCAGGTTGATGCTGTCTTTTTCGAGCAACGGGTGCTGGGCCGGTAGCCACAGCCGGTAGGGCGAGTGGGTCAGCACCTCCGATTGCAGGGCGTGACGGTCTTCGAGGTTGGAGAGTATCAGCACGCCCACATCGATTTCGCCGCTGACCAGCAGGTGCTCGATGTACGGTCGCTCGTCTTCCATCACGCGGATTTCGACGTTGGGGTAGGCACGCTGGAAGCGCGTGAGCAGGTCGGCCAGGTAGTAACCCGCCACCAGGCTGGTCACCCCCACCACCAGCTGGCCGGCGACCTGGTCGGTGCTCTGCTGCAGGCTGCGCTTGGCGTTATCCACCGTGGCCAGGATCAGGTGCGCCTGGCGCAGGAACTGATGGCCCTGGTGGGTCAGGTGCATGCCCTTGGCGTGGCGATTGAACAGGCTCACGCCGATTTCCTGTTCCAGCTGCTGGATGGCCAGGGTCAGGGTGGACTGGGAGATATACACCGCCTGGGCCGCAGCCGAGATCGAACCGGTCTCGGCCACGGCAATGAAGTGGCGGATCTGACGCAGAGTCATCATGGGCATTACCCGGTACGTTGTTTTTATAGATGTGGGCGAGTGTATATCTTTTTTATCGATGGCTTGGTGAAAACCGCCGCGCCTGCGGTTCAACGTCAAACCGCGTGGGCGGCCCCGGGTGGTTACAAAAAGGTGCGTACTTGTGGGGATCTGGCGCCCGCCCTAGATTGCCCGCCTCAATCACTGGAGTCCCGAGCCATGCGCACCCTGATCATTCTCGCCCACCCCAACCTGGAAAAATCCGTGGTCAACCAGGCCTGGCTGAAAGCCCTTGAAGCCAGCGACATGAACGTCACCCTGCACCGCCTGTACGAGGTGTATCCCCAGGGCGGCGCGCTGGACGTGGAAGCCGAGCAGGCACTGGTTCGCGCCCATGACAGCATCGTGTGGCAGTTCCCGTTCTACTGGTTCAGCACCCCGCCGCTGCTCAAGCAATGGCAGGACGAAGTGCTCACCCACGACTTTGCCTACGGCCACGGCGAAGGGCAGCGCCAGCTGGCGGGCAAACGTGTTGGCATGGCGATTTCTGCCGGCATCAGGCAAGACGATTACAGGGCCGGCGGGCGTTACAGCTACAGCCTGGACGAACTGCTGCGCCCGCTGGAAGTCACCCTCCGCTACATCGAAGCACTGCCGGTACGCCCGTGGGTGTTCTATGGTGCCGAGTACGCCATCGACCCGGCGGAGCTGGAGGCCAACGCCGAAGGTTACCTGGATTACCTGCGCCAATTTGCCCAGGCAGCCTGAGTTCAGCCTTCGGCGGGCGCCGGCGGTGTCTCGGTGGCCAGCGCATTACCTGAATGCAGGGCACCCCACTGGCACATCGCATCGATGATCGGCTGCAAGGTGCGGCCGTGCTCGGTCACCCGATACAGCACCTTGGGCACCTTGCCAGGGAAGGCTTCGCGCTCGACCAGCAGATCGCCCTGCAACTCCTTGAGTTGCTCGGTGAGCACCTTCGACGACAAGGGGCGCATCAGGCGCAGCAGCTCGCCTGTGCGCTTGGGGCCTTCCATCAGGTGGCACAGGATGGAGCACTTCCAGCGCCCGCCGATGGCCTCGATGGTAGCGTCGATGGGAAAGTTGAACACGCGGTTGACCATGTACTTCTCCTGACAAAAGGCGCGTAGCAAAAAGCCCGCAGTTACGCGGGCTTTCGGCTGTAGGTCGCTAGCGGGTTCCGGCGGATGCCGGACGCCCGATCATTCCCACTCGATCGTCGCAGGCGGCTTGCTCGATACGTCGTAGGTGACGCGCGAGATGCCTTCGATCTCGTTGATGATGCGGCCGCTGACGGTTTCCAGCAGTTCGTATGGCAGGTGCGCCCAACGCGCGGTCATGAAGTCGATGGTCTCGACCGCACGCAGCGCCACCACCCAGGCGTAACGACGGCCGTCACCGACCACGCCCACCGATTTCACCGGCTGGAATACCACGAAGGCCTGGCTGACCTTGTGGTACCAGTCGGCCTTGCGCAGCTCTTCGATGAAGATGTGGTCGGCACGACGCAGCAGGTCGGCGTACTCCTTCTTCACTTCACCCAGGATGCGCACACCCAGGCCCGGGCCCGGGAACGGGTGACGGTAGACCATGTCGTACGGCAGGCCCAGCTCCAGGCCCAGACGACGGACTTCGTCCTTGAACAGTTCGCGCAGCGGCTCGACCAGCTTGAGGTTCATTTCCTCCGGCAGGCCACCGACGTTGTGGTGCGACTTGATCACGTGGGCCTTGCCGCTCTTGGCACCGGCCGACTCGATCACGTCGGGGTAGATGGTGCCCTGGGCCAGGTACTTGATGTTGTGCAGCTTGTTCGACTCGGCATCGAACACGTCGATGAAGGTACGACCAATGATCTTGCGCTTCTTCTCGGGGTCCGCTTCGCCGGCCAGGTTGTTCAGGAACTGGTCCTCGGCGTTGGCACGGATCACCTTGACGCCCATGTTCTCGGCGAACATGGCCATCACCTGCTCGCCTTCGTGCAGGCGCAGCAGGCCGTTGTCGACGAACACGCAGGTCAACTGGTCACCGATGGCCTTGTGCAGCAGCGCCGCAACCACCGAGGAGTCCACGCCGCCGGACAGGCCCAGCAGCACGTTGTCGGTGCCGACCTGGGCGCGCACCTGGGCGATTGCGTCTTCGGCGATCTTCGACGGGGTCCACAGTGCTTCGCAGCCGCAGATGTCGAGGATGAAGCGCGACAGGATGCGACCGCCCTGCTTGGTGTGGGTCACTTCCGGGTGGAACTGCACGCCGTAGTAGCCGCGATCATCGTTGAACATGCCGGCGATCGGGCAGCTTGGGGTGCTGGCCAGGATGTGGAAGTCTTCCGGGATGCGGGTGACCTTGTCACCGTGGCTCATCCACACGTCCAGGCCGAATACGCCGTCAGCGTCGACGTGGTCTTCGATGCCGTCGAGCAGGCGGCTCTTGCCGACCACATCGACACGGGCGTAGCCGAACTCGCGCAGCTCGGAACCTTCAACCTTGCCGCCCAGTTGCTCGGCCATGGTCTGCATGCCGTAGCAGATACCGAATACCGGTACGCCCAGGTCCCATACGGCCTGTGGCGCGCGCGGGCTGTCGGCTTCGTGCACCGACTCGGGGCCGCCGGCGAGGATGATCCCGCGGGGGGCGAATTCGCGAATCGCCTCGTCGTCCATGTCGAACGGGTGCAGTTCGCAGTACACGCCGATTTCGCGCACGCGGCGGGCGATCAGCTGGGTGTACTGGGAACCGAAGTCGAGGATCAGGATACGGTGAGCGTGAATGTCGAGGGCCATGACTCAATCTCGTCAGTGGTAATCGGAAACGACGCGGGGCTGTCGTGAACAGCCCCGCTTACAGGTATTGCCAGGAGCATCAACCTACGCGGTAGTTTGGCGCTTCCTTGGTGATCTGCACGTCATGCACGTGGGACTCGGCCATGCCGGCACCGGTGATGCGCACGAACTCGGGCTTGGTACGCATTTCTTCGATGTTGGCGCTGCCGGTGTAACCCATCGAGGAACGCAGGCCGCCCATCAGCTGGTGGATGATCGCGGTCAGGGTGCCCTTGTACGGCACGCGACCTTCGATACCTTCCGGTACCAGCTTCTCGGCACCGGCCGAGGAGTCCTGGAAGTAGCGGTCCGAGGAACCCTGGGCCTGGGACATCGCACCCAGCGAACCCATGCCGCGGTAGGCCTTGTAGGAACGACCCTGGAACAGCTCGATCTCGCCCGGGGCCTCTTCGGTACCGGCGAACATCGAACCCATCATCACGGCGCTGGCGCCGGCGACGATGGCCTTGGACAGGTCACCGGAGAAGCGGATGCCACCGTCGGCGATCAGCGGTACGCCGGTGCCTTCCAGCGCGGCAGCCACATTGGCGATGGCGCTGATCTGCGGCACGCCGACGCCAGCGACGATACGGGTGGTGCAGATCGAGCCAGGGCCGATACCGACCTTGACCGCGTCGGCGCCGGCTTCGGCCAGGGCCTTGGCGGCTGCGCCGGTGGCGATGTTGCCGCCGATCACCTGCACGTCGGGGAAGTTCTGCTTGACCCAGCGCACGCGGTCGATAACGCCCTTGGAGTGGCCGTGGGCGGTGTCGACCACCACCACGTCGACGCCGGCAGCAACCAGTGCGGTCACGCGGTCGCCGGTGTCCTTGCCGGTACCCACTGCAGCACCGACGCGCAGGCGACCCTGGTCGTCCTTGCTGGCCAGCGGGTAGGCCTTGGCTTTCTCGATGTCGTTGACGGTCATCATGCCCTTGAGGGCGAACTTGTCGTCGACGATCAGTACGCGCTCGATGCGGTGCTTGTGCAGCAGCTCGCGGGCCTCGTTCTTGTCGGCGCCTTCGCTGACCGTGACCAGACGCTCTTTGGGCGTCATCACTTCACGCACGGTGGCGTCGAGGCGGTTTTCGAAGCGCACGTCACGGGAGGTGACGATGCCGACCAGGTCGCCGTTGTGCAGCACCGGCACGCCGGAGATGTTGTGCAGGCGGGTCAGTTCGAACAGGTCGCGTACGGTGGCGTCGGCCTCGATGGTGATCGGGTCCTTGACCACGCCGGCCTCGAACTTCTTGACCTTGCGCACTTCGGCAGCCTGCTGCTCGATGGTCATGTTCTTGTGGATGATGCCGATGCCGCCTTCCTGGGCCATGGCAATGGCCAGACGGGCTTCGGTCACGGTGTCCATGGCGGCGGAAACCAGTGGAATATTCAGCTCGATGCCACGGGTCAAACGGGTCTTGAGACTGACTTCGTTAGGTAGCACCTCGGAGTAACCGGGTACTAGGAGAATGTCGTCGAAGGTCAGGGCTTCTTGGCTGATACGCAGCATCGCGGGGGCTCCCGGGCGGGAAAATGGAAGCGCGCCATTATACTCATGCGCGCCGTGTGACTCAATGTAAAGATGGGCCTTCGGTCAGTTGTCTTGCAGCTTTACCTGCACCACTGCCACCGGCTGGTCGAGCCAGTCGGCAAAGGCATCGATGAAAGACGGCTTGAAACCGGCCTCGCCCCAGTTGTTGAAGATGAACCCCAGGTTGGAAAAGGCACAGGGCTGCAGGTAAAGGAAGCCGTTGATGTCGTCTTCATGGCCGCAGCGCGGGCAGGTGAAGTTGTCGCTGATGCCGGGCATCCACTCTTCCAGGCTGGCGAACAGCTCCACCCCCACTTCCCGGCGGCACTCGGCGCAGCCGGCTTCTTCGAGAAAGCCTTCGGTAGGTGTATAGATGCAGCGCTTGTAGATGACTTCCAGGCCATTGACGGGCTGGCCGTACGGTAGCAACTGCGGCCGCTCGACCACCTTGCGCGCACCCTCGGCGATGGCATAGCCCATGCGGTTGCCGGTGCGCCCGCAGGTGCTGAGCTGTTCCTCGATCACCTTTTCGCGTACTAGCCAGCGCAGGATCGCGCGGGCGCGCGGCTCGTGCACCGGCACGGTGGAGATCTTGGGGACGATGATGCTCTGGAATGTCATGAAGGCGGCCGAACAGGTTAAAGGTGCCAGTTTACCTCACTCAGGTAGCGCGCGATCAGCGCGATGCCGCTGGCCAGCACCAGCCAGGTGACCAGCCGCACGAAGGTTTCGCGGGACATCTTCAGGGTCAGCCGGCGCCCCACCCACAGGCCGGCGAACATCATCGGCAGCAGGCACAGGGCAAGCAGCAGCAACGGCAAGTCGGCGTACACCCCGGCAATCAGGAACAGGCTCAGGCGCACCACGGTGCTGCAACTGATCAGCGCGCTCTGGGTCGCGCGCACCTGCTCCTTGGCGTCGAGCCGGGCATTGAGGTAGATGGCATAGAGGAAGCCGCCGCTGCCGAACAGCGCACCGAACAGGCCGCCGGTGATGCCCATCGGCACCGACCAGCCGGCATTCAGGCGCGCCGGCTTGACCTTCACCGCCAGGCTGTAGAGCGCATAGGCGCTGATGAACAGGCCCATCAGCAACAGCAGCAGGTCGGACTTGAGGTTGAGCAGGAACACCACGCCCAGGGTGCAGCCGATGGCCATGCACGGCAGCAGGCGCAGCAGTTCGCCGCGCACCACGGCCTTGCGCGCCGGCAGCCAGTTGCCGAAGGCAGCGACGAAGTCCAGCAGCACCAGCAACGGGATGATGCGCGACAGCGGCATGAAGTTGATCAGGACCGGCCCGGCGACCAGTGCGGTGCCGAAGCCGGCGATGCCGAATACGATGTAGGCGACGCCGATGCCAAGCAGTATCGGCAGCCATTGGAGCGCAGTGAAAGGGAGCGAGTCGAGCAGTGTGGAGAGCATGGTGTATGCCTGAGTCGTGAGTGAGGCAGCGTTCAGACCAACTTTAGCCATTGGCCAGCCATGCCGACTAATATGCAATTGCGCCATCAGCCATCTCGAAAAGGCATCCCTCATGATCTCCACCCGACAATTACGCTACTTCGTCGAGATTGCCGAGTCCGGCAGTTTCAGTGCTGCCGCCGAGCGCCTGTTCGTCGCGCAGTCGGCGCTGAGCCGGCAGATAAAGGAGCTGGAGAGTCAGCTGGCCACCCCGCTGTTCGAACGCACCGCCCGCCAGCCGCGCCTGACCGCAGCGGGCCTGGCGTTTCTGCCGCGGGCCCGCAACCTGCTGGGCGAGCTGGAGAAGGCCTGCCGCCTGGCCACCGAAATCGGTCAGGGCCTGCGCGGCAGCCTGCGCCTGAGCCATTCGAGCACGGTGCCGCTGACCGGCGCGCTGCTGGATCGGCTCACGGGCTACCTGCAGCACAACCCCGGCGTGTCGATGGACATCGCGCAGCTGTCTTCCGAGGCGCAACTGGAGGAACTGGCCGAAGGTCGCCTGGAGTTCGGCCTGCTGCGCCTGCCGGTGCTGCGCCAGCACGAAGGGCTGTGCGTGCAGCCGCTGTTCGACGAACCGCTGCTGCTGGCGGTGGCCGCAGACCACCCGCTGGCCGATGAGCCCAGCGTGTACCTGGCGCAGTTACGCGACGAGGCGTTCATTTCCATCCCGCACCGCCAGCGCGGTGGCTTGAGCTACCTGTCGGCCGAGCTGTGCATGCGTGAAGGGTTCTTCCCTCGGGCTGCGCGGGTGGTGTCGCGCAAGACCACGCAGTTGCAGTTGATCCAGGCCGGGTTCGGGGTGGCCTTGCTGCCACGGTGCATGCGCGATATCGCGCCGGCGACGCTGCGCTTCGTGCCGCTGGCCGACGCGGGGTGCGTGAGTACGGTGGCGCTGGCCTATCGACGTGATGCCGGGCCGTTGGTGCATCAGTTTGTGGAGCACATGCAGGACTGAGCCGGCAAGCAGCGCCGCCACCTGCCGGGACTGCAAAGACCGCACGATTCCCTTTATGATGCCCCGCATGATCAGAGACCCTTTCGAAAGACTCGGCCTGGACCGCGAGGTCCTTACCGTCAGCCAGCTCAACGGCCGCGCCCGCGTGCTGCTCGAGGACGTGTTCAGCAACATCTGGGTCGAGGGCGAAATCTCCAACCTCGCCCGGCCCGCCTCCGGCCACGTCTACTTCACCCTCAAGGACAGCGGCGCCCAGGTGCGCTGTGCACTGTTTCGCAACAACGCCGCCCGCGTGCGCCAGGCATTGCGCGACGGCCTGGCGGTCAAGGTGCGTGGCAAGGTCTCGCTGTTCGAGGGGCGCGGCGACTATCAGCTGATCCTCGACACCGTCGAACCGGCCGGTGACGGCGCCCTGCGCCTGGCCTTCGACGCGCTCAAGGAAAAGCTCGGCAACGAGGGCCTGTTCAGCAGTGAACGCA